>CALXZV010000038.1 GCA_944393335.1 uncultured Clostridia bacterium
GTTTGAATTAAAATTTAATAGCGCTATTATTTAAAAATTTGAAATTAAACTATTAATTTTATTCATAAATATTGTGACTTTAAGTATATTATCATTTCCAATTTATGTCAATAGTGTTTTACTATTTTTTTACAAAAACTTTTCGACAAAATTCGACAAAAATATTACAATAAATATTTCACAAAATGCTATGTTCCCATTGTAAAATTTTGCATAATATGCTATATTATTATTATATTAATAATATGTGTTAAGACTTGCACATATCAATTTATTTTATAAGGAGGATATTATGGGTTGGATTATATTAGCTATTGTTGTCGTTATTGCAATTGTACTAATTGTTATATACAACCAATTAGTAACATTAAGACAACGTGTTCAAAATGCTTGGAGTCAAATTGATGTTCAATTACAAAGAAGATTTGACTTAATACCTAACTTAGTTGAAACTGTAAAAGGATATATGACTCATGAACAGGAAACTCTTACAAAAGTTACTGACTTACGTTCTTCATGGGCTAATGCAAAAACAGTTGAGGAAAAAGCTAATTTAGAGGGCGAACTTACCAATACTTTAAAAACTATTATGGCTGTTGCTGAAAATTACCCTAATTTAAAAGCTGATCAATCTTTTAATAAATTACAAACAGAACTATCAGATACAGAAAACAAGATTTCTTATTCACGTCAATTTTACAATGATACAGTTACAATGTATAACACAAAATTAGAAACATTCCCATCTAATTTAGTAGCTGGTATGTTTGGTTTCAAGTCATCTACTTTATTTAATGTAGATAATGACGAAGCTAAAAAAGCTGTAAAAGTGGAATTCTAATATTTTTTCGAAAAAATTGTCAAATGGGACGGTTCTAATTGACACAAATCAGTGTCAATTAGAACCGTCCCATTTGACAGATTTTCTTTTGGGGAGATTTTCTTTTGGGGACGGTCCTAAATTGAAAATTTTTAATTTTCAATTTAAGACCGTCCCCGACAGAAAATCAAAAATTTTCAATTTAGGACCGTCCCCAACTGAAAATCAATCGTCTATATTAAAACATCTCATCGTATTTGTATATGTAGCTTCTGCTACTTCTTCTACTGTTAGTCCTTTTACACTAGCTATTTTTTGTGCAATGTATTTTAAATTTCTAGAATCATTTCTAGTACCTCTAACTGGTTCTGGTGCTAAATAAGGGCTATCTGTTTCTATTAAAATTTTATCCATTGGGCAGATTTCTATTATTTCATTTGCATTTTTTGAATTTTTAAAAGTTATTGGTCCAGCCATAGATATGTAAAATCCTAGTTTTAAAGCTTCTTTTACCAATTCTCTATTTAGTGGACAACAATGAAATACTCCTTTTTTATTTACTGGATGCTCTTTTAACATTGTTAGAGTATCCATTACCGCATCTCTAGTGTGAATTACTATTGGCAAGTCATATTTATTTGCTATGTCTATTTGCCTCTTAAACGCCTCATATTGAATTTTTCTATCTGTATCATAATGATAATCAAATCCAATCTCTCCGACTGCTACAATTCGTTTTGAACTCAAATTGGCACTAATTAATTTATCTATTTCTTCTAGATCTTTTTTCCAATTTTCATTTTCTGTTGTCAAATTAGTTTTTTCATCTTGTTTCCACATTTTATCATCATTTTGTGGACAACTTTTCCCTTTATTTTCAAGATTGGCTTCACACTTTTCTAAATTGCTTTCATCAATTCTTTGGGTCAAATCATTTGGTGATATTCCCACAGTTGAATATATAAAATCATATTTGCTAGATAGCTCTAGACTTGCCTTGCTACCTTGTAGGCTATATCCTGCACTAATTATTCTAGTTACTCCTGAATTATAAACGTCTTGAATTAATTTATCCCTTTCTCCGTCAAATCTTTCATCATCATAATGTGCATGTGAATCAAAAAATTCCATTTAAAGTTCCTCCTACATAAAATACATAAAGTTTCAATATATTTGCTTAACATATCATTTGAACACGTGCAAAATAAAATTCACATGGTGTTTTGTTGTAAAATGATAAAAACTATATATTGAAACTTTTAATTAAATTTACTATTTATAACTGCTACTGCAGTTGCAACAGCATAATCTTTTATATGTGACAAACTTAAGTCTACATTTATGTTTTTAAGCTCTTCTTTATAAAAAGTAACATATGGTCTACCTTGCTTATCATTTAATATTTCAACATCAGTCCAATCTATGCTAAATTTATTTTTTAGAATTGGCGATATGGCTTTAAATACCGCTTCTTTGCCTGCAAATCTTGCTGCATAATGTTCATATTTAGTAGCTTTTTTGCTTTCACAATATTCTACTTCTTTAGCTGTAAAAACACGATTCAAAAACTTTTCGCCTAGCTTTTCTATGCTGTCCTTAATTCTAGCAACTTCTATTATATCAGTGCCCACTTTAATATTCATAAAATTTCTCTACTTTCATCAAATTTAATGTTTTTGGCAGGTGTAGTTAAAACCAAAAAGTATGTTCAAAAACGCCAAAACTATTAATATGCCAAATAATTTCCCAGATTGATTGTTCCAATTATAATTAACACAACAAGCAAAATAATTATAATTCTAAACATTGTATTGTGACTATCTAATTTTATATTTCTATAAAGCAAATCAAATTTATTATCAACTGCAATATATAGTTTGTCTAATCCTAACTTGTGTTCCAAATCTAATGCCATTTTGTTTCCTGCTAAGTTTTCTGTAATCTTTTTTGAGTATATTTCTTGAACAAAGTTTACAAAAGCATTTCTATTTTTATCAAAAGAATCTTTATCTTCCATTAATTTATTTAGCTTGCTTAGCATTACATATTTATATAGAGTTATTACATAAATAAATAAGCTCTCTAAATCTGAAGATTCTACTTTATAAACTTTGCTACTGTCTATATTTATTTTTGATATATCTAACATATCTTCATATTCTTTTATTTTTTCTATTTCTTTTGAACTATTGTTAATTGCAAATATTATACCTGTGTGAAATGCTACAATAGTAGCCTCTTCCTTTTCAAATATTGTGCAAGAATAGTTATTGCAAACAGCAGCTTGCATTTCTCTGTCCATTGTTTTGAATTTCTTGTCATCTCCTAAGTTGAAAGTCCAAAACATATATTCTCTAATTTCAGGAAGAAAATATTTATAAAGATGTGCATCTTGTTTTTTATTAAAGATTTTTATACTATAACCTTGTTTTAATATAAATTCATAAAATTTATACATTTCTTTTTCTTTTGCTAACATTGGTACTATTTTGTAACCTTGCTTATCTTCCATCTTTTGTGTCCTCCCTTTTTCAACTTCTATTCTTTCACATCAGTATAGTAATTTGCATTAATATCCGGTGCAAGATGCCATTTTCCTATAAAGCTTATTACTGTATTTTGAGCTAATTCATATGAAGGTGTAACTACTACATTTCCATTTTGGTCTAAAGCTCCCCATACACCATTTTGCTTTACTGCAACATATCCATAATCATTTTGCTCTGTTGCATCATCATAAATATAATCTACTACAACTATACCTTCTTTGTTTACATAGCCATATTTTCCATTTTGCTTAGATAAGAATAATGTATTTGTTGTGAATATGTCCTGAGCCTTTTTTTCTTCTAATCTAAAGTTATAATATTTATATTCGCCATTTACTCTAACTTTTACATAACCTTTACTTGTGTTTATTTCAGATACAATTCCTGTAACTTTTACATTAAATGATGTATCTAAAAGGTCTGTATTTCCATCTGCTTTGTCTGCCTCTAAAAGACTTTCATCTGACATATATGTAATGTAACTATAGGTAAAGTCTAATTTTGTTTCGTTTGATGTATTTATTATGCCATAATTTTCTCCATTTTTGGCTATATAATTATTACTAAATGCAAAAGTTAATTCATCATAAGTAGGCTCTACTAAAACTGTGCCATCTGTAGACATTATTCCATATTTACCATTTCTTTTGAATACTACATTGTTACTATCAATACTTGTAATATCCTCAAACCCACTATTTAATAAAACTTCACCATTTGAATTAATTAATTCTAAATTGCCATTTTCTCTAACTACATACATACTATTTCCATAAACATTTTTTATTTCTGAATATTTACATTCTAGAACTTGTTGTTTGTTGTAGTTAATTAATCCATAATTTCCGTTTTGGTCTTTTACCACATAACCATCTTCATATCTATTTGTTAAAGGAGATATTTCTGTATAAAGGTTATCTATTATAACATTTCCGCTGTTATCTACTAAGCCACATAAACCATCTTTAACTGTAATCAAACTATTTTTAACACCTTTAAGTGGTGTAATAGAATCATATGTTGGGCTAAGGATTTCTGTTCCATTAAAATTGATTAATCCATATTTTTCGCCATTATATACTTTTAGGGCATTTGTATCATAAGTAATTACATTGCTTGAGTCTACGTTTTGCAAAGCCTCTACTCTTTCATATGAAGTAAATAACGAATTGCCTTTATTATCTATTGCTTTTGAACTATATGTTCCTGCATCTAAATTTACATCTGACTGAACTATAAATATTGCCTTAGTAGGGTCAGGAATAACAATCATATCATCATATGTTGGGCTTATTATTGTTTCACCTTTTGAGTTAATTACACCCCATTTATCTCCTGAAAATACTGTAATATATGAATTTGCTACTGCTTTGGTTTCGCTACTGCTTTCATCTGTTGCAAATTTAAAAATAAGAACTACGCACATTACAATAACTGCTAGTATGATTAATACTGCAAGTACCTTTTTTATATTTAGCTTTGGCTCTCCATCATACCTTCTACCTCTATTAGACATATTTACCTCCGATTTTAATAACTACATATACTATATCAGTTTTAGAGCAATTTTTCAATACATTACCAAAAAAAATAGATGCATAATGCACCTATTTTTTATTTACTTTAAATGCAATTACTGTCATGTCGTCTTTGGCTTTGCCAAAATCATTGTCTATTGATTCATGCAAAATAATGTCTGCAATCCTTTCTGGAGAGTCTGTTTGAACTTCTTCTAGCAAATATTTTAACCACAGTTCCTTATTTGCATACTCGTTATTAGATTCTATTATTCCATCACTACATATAACAACTATGTCGCCATCGTTTAAGTCTGTGTCATATGTGTCCACGCTAATGTCATTTACTATGCCTGTTGGCAATGATGTAGATTTTATTATGCTTACATTTTTGCCTCTTTTAATATATGTTGGGCAGGCTCCATTTTTTAATATTTGCATTTTCCCTGCATACAAATCTAAAATTTCTATATCTAGAGTTGCATACATTTCTTCTCTATTTGCATTCATAATAGCTGAATTTATTAGGTTTATTGATGTTTCTTTGTCAAATCCTGTACTAAATAACCTTTCAAGCATACTTATAGCTATTTTGCTATTTCTTCTTGCATTAGCTCCAGAGCCCATTCCATCGCTTATTGCAAGCATGTATTTGCCATCACCAAGTCTTATTTGAGATATGTTATCTCCTGAAACTATTGAATCATTCTTTTTAGTTTTGGCTATACCGGTTTGAATAATATATTTATCATCAGATATAAATGTATATGAACAAGTATTTTTGTTTAGCCTTATTCCACATTTTTGATCCTGTAACATAAACTTTTCATCAAATACCTTATTTAAAGCTTTATCTATTGGCTTTATTGGACAATTTTTGCCCTCTGCATCATCACATATATTTGTATATGCATTAACAATTACTCTTCCTGTATTTTCTTTTTTTATTGAAATTTCTTTAAGTAAAATACCTTTGTCTTTTAAAAGATCTTCTATCTCGGCTTTTTCGCTCTCATATTCGTCTGTATTTTCTTTTAGACTACTAGCTATATTGTTTATTGCTTTTGAAACATTTTTAAGCTGTTTTGATACATTTTTGTTATTTTCATCTAGCTTTTTTTGCCATATAAAATTATTTTTGCTAATTCTGTAAGCTGTATTTATGGCCTTTATTATTTCACGCATCTCGTCTAATTCTTCTGTTTTGATGTAGTCATTTTCTGAATTCATTAAATATGTATTATGCTTTGCAAATATGCTAATTAGGCCATTATCTGTCATTACTCCATTTTCTTGCAAATAGTTAAAAATGTCTTCTATAATATTGTCTTCATTATTATAAATATCATCATATAAATTGTTGCCCTCTAAACCCTCTAAACTATTTAATAGCTCATCTTCAAACATTTCTAGGTTTCTGTCATAGATATCATTTTCTTCATAATTGCTTGCCATGTCTGAAATTGTTTTAGATATGCTATTTAGCTTTTCTAAGGTCTCGGTACTTTCTTCTAGTGTGCCTCCTGCTTCTGGCAAAAGCTTGGTATTTGGCAAAACATCTTCTATACTTATTTTTGTAACTTTAGGAACAAATAGTAAACCGGACAGCTGCAATTAAAATTTCTTGGAACATTATTATATTATGCGCTCCACCATTTGCAGCATAAGCTACTGCAATATTTCCTATAACAAAACCTATTACAACACCTATTTTACCAAACTTATTTAAAAGTCCTGCAATTAAACCAGATATTGCATATGCTGCAATTAATATTTGTTCTTCTCCACCTAAAATGCTAATTACAACACCTATTGTTATACCTGCAGTAGCTCCTACAAGCATTCCGTTTCTATAGCCCAAATATAGTACCATAAAAATGCAAAATATATTTCTAACACCAAACCCTAAAATACTATAATCTCCTACTGCAGATATGGCAATTGCCAAAAGTAAGCTAGCACCTATAACTTCTTCTACAGTAAAAACTCTTTTTATTCCATATTCTTTAACAACTGATATAGAATTTACAAATATTTTATAAAATATATAACTTGTGATAGCAATCATTATTGCTGTTAAAAAGTCATACATATAAAACCCTGTAAATAATATGTATATTAACTGAACTGCAAATACTGAAAATGCAAGTCTTGCTCCAAGTCTTACCTTTTCATTAGAATCATCATAGACCCTTTTAGGTTTTGCTACTACAGAAAGTAGTAAAACTATTAATGAAGCAACAACATACATAAGTAAACCATTAAAGCCAAACTTAATTGTAGTACCAATAACGCTTGAAATGTATACTACTAGCATTGGCATACCAGTACTTATGCACGCTGCTGTAAGTGCAATACCAAATGGTGCAATTAAGCTATCCTCTCCAAAGCCTACCATAGATATTAAAAATGTTAATAAATAAACTGCAATATTTTGCTTAGTAAAAATCTTTTTTAAAACTTCTATAAGCTCTGCTTTGTTTTTAACTTTTTCAGTATTTTCATCATAATCTAATTCTTTTGAAATATTTTGTAACATCCTTCACACCTCTTACTTTTTTAATTTACGCCTAAATAACTATGTTGAAGCCAAAGCTAAAACTTAGGCAACCTTTAATTTACACATATTTTAATACTTGTCCATGAAATATTTTGTCAAAATAAGTATTGTAAACTAAAAAAGTATTTTACAAATTGTGATATATTTTTACCTATTTTATCTTAAAATGCTTAAAAATACAATATGTAAGTGAATTTTTTGTCAAATTCAAAAGCTACAGAACATATATTGAAGCTTATTATAAAAAATAGCTATGAATTGTAAACTAAAATATAAATTTTATTTACAAAAACTAGGACACCATATAGTGTCCTAGTTTTGCATTTTAAGATATATTAAATTTTATTTTTTCTTAAAATATCTTCTTATTAGTATTACGCCTCCGGCAATAATTACTAAAGCTATAACTCCAACTATTATCCACAATGTGTAATTTCTGTTGGCACCTGTTGGAGGAAGAATTAATATTTCTTGTGAGCTGTCAGCATCTATTTCTTTAGGTGTTACTAAATCTGCCTTAGTATAAATTTCGTCTTCTGGTCTTGCTGGTTCATCTGTACCCCTGTCTTGATCTGCCATTGGTTGGTTACCAGTTACTGACCATTTTAATCTTCTACCTTGTGAGTTAGATACTTGTATTATTTCACATAAGTTGTTATATACCATTGTATCTTCTCCTGAATCAGGTGTTAATGTTGTAGATAACATCATTGTTGTATGAGATGAGCTTTGTGGGTCAGCCACTTCCTCATCAGCAACTACTTGTGCTTCTTCTGGATATAGATTTAAAGCTAAGTCTTTGCTTGTTACTATAGTATTATATGTGTTTAATGTATTGTAGTATTTGTTATTTATTAAGTCTGTATTATTGCCAACTGGGTTTGCTTCGTAATCTGTGCTTTCAGTGCTTGGGTCAGAAGTTAAGTCTTCAACTGTTCTTATTGACCAGCCTGAATTGTTTGAGTTTGTTGGTAAGAATTGCATATTGTTTGTAACATAATCTACTACTGTATTGGCTGTAGTTGTAGAAATATTGCTTGCACTTGTATCATTTGTAACACCTGTATAGTAGAATTGATTATCTAAGTAATCTACTTCGCCAACATTTGTTACAGTAAATGCATAATCTACTTCTATTCTTGCACCATACATTAACTCTTCATCCATGTAGGTTGTAATTAATTCTGGTGTATTTGTTGAGTTATTAGAAACTTCAACTGCCTTTAATCTGTATGCACTTCCATTTGGATCTTCTGGACTATATGTTATTTTATGTCCAGCGTGTTCAGCAAATGGCATATTTGTTACAGATCTATTTGTATCAAATAGTATTGTACCATTTTGTAATGTTATTCTTACATTAGCTACTTCTTTGTTCATTACTAATTGAGCTATTGGTCTTTCTTCTAGACCTAAATCTATGTCATCTAATACATAATTTAGTCTATTTGGCTTATCCTCACCATTATTATTATATGATTGTCCAGTTGTAATATTTGTATTCCATTCAACTTCAGCATTAATTACACCTGATTGTGCAACCATTTCAGTATTAGACATAAGCTCTTTTATCATTGCTATTTGTTTAGCTACAGAGGTTGTAGCTCCATCTACCAAGTCTTCTGTACTAGCAACTTTTAAGCCTGCTGTTAATACTTCTGATCTACCATTTACTATTGTTTGGGTATCATCTTCTCCATCTATACCAGTTATACCTCTAGAGTAATCATTTACATCAGTTCTTATATTTCCAACATCTTTTGCATCAGATGCTCCACTTTGAACTTGGCTTTCTCCTATATTGTAATAGTAGTTAATATCTTTGTTTGTACCATCATCTATGTTTACATAGTTACTTATAGCTTCACCAGCTGTGCCCATTGTAGGTTGTGAATCTTTATGATACTCATAGTTTTGTGTATTGTATTTATCTGCATTTGCACCATTTGCATCATATCCGTAACCGTAAACTCCATTATATGAACCTTCTTGAGATATATTAGGTTGGTATGTTGTACTCTTGTAATCTTGACCATTGTAAGATTTAGCATTTAGACCTGATTTAGATATATATCCACTAGCATCATTTACATTTGAATTTGCAGTATCGCCTTTTAATAATTGTACTACTTCGTCGCCTTCTCCACCTTCTGTTGTTAGTACTGTTTGTGTTGTATCACCATAAATAAATCTTACTATAAAGTCACCTGCTGGCATACCCTTAAATGCATATTCACCTGTTGAGTCGTCTCCAAAGGTATATCCAGATATAGCTGTTGCTCCTGCTCCTGAAATAATAGGTGATACTGTATGGTTTTCTTCAGAGTTTCCTTGACCACTATAGTATCTTAAGCTTCCTGAGTTACTACTACTGTTTGCATTTACCCATTGTCTTGTATTTGTGTTCCATGTAGTTGCGTTCCAAATGTATTCACCTAAGTAGTTTCCGGTTGGTATACCATTGGCATCAACCTCTTGTACTAGCTCAACTAATTGAACTGTTACACCATTTATCTTTGTTTCGCCTTCATCATATCTGCCGTTTCCTACCATTGCTTGATTTGAAGCTTGGTTTCTTTCATCTTCATATACATATCCTCTTGCAACTCTTTCGTAGTCGTCATTTGCAGGGAATATTAATCTAATATTTGGTGCTTTATCTGTATCATCCTCAGTTCTATTTGTTAATGGGTTATCTGTAATTATCAAGTCGCCATCTGAGTCTAGATCTTGTGATGTTAAGTTACCAACTGTTGAGTCTATGTCTATAACTCCACCT
>CALXZV010000039.1 GCA_944393335.1 uncultured Clostridia bacterium
AAAGTATAAATTACACCAATTAATGCAATTATGATGACAATTAAGATTATTTGCCATTTTTTATTCCAAAACATCTTAAAAATTTCTTTTAAATCTAACTCTTCCATTTAAATCTTTTCCCTTCTTTTGTAATTTTACTCTCTTATAGTATAACTTTTTATTTAATTTTTTGCAATATCTTTTGCAATTTTATTTTGATTTATTGTCTTTCTTCCTATAGAGTCATAAACTATATTAGTGTTTTCAAAGGATTCCAATGAATAACAATTTCTTCCATCTAAAACTATTGGCACCCTCATAAGTTTTTCATACATAGAAATATCCATATTTTTAACAAAATCCCATTCTGTAAATATAAAGCATATATCTGCATTTTCTAATGTTTCTTCTAAAGTTTTACAATATTTAATTTCTGTTGGATAAATCTTTTTAAACCTTTTCTCTCCAACAGGATCATAAGCTTTTATATTTGCTCCATCATCTAATAATATAGGAATATTTTCAAGAGAAGGTGCTTCTCTTAAATCATCTGTATTGGGTTTGAATGTTAATCCTAATACGGCTACATTGAGTCCCTCTAAGCTGTCATAATATTTCCTTGCTTTTTTTAACAATTTTAGTTTTTGATTAGTATTTACTTCTATTGCAGCTTTTATTGTTTTTAATTCATAATCATTAAAATTAGCTAGCCAATTTAATGCTTTTGTATCTTTTGGGAAACATGAACCACCATAGCCAATACCTGCTTGTAAAAATTTATTTCCAATTCTTGAGTCCATTCCCATACCTTTAGCTACATCTTCAACATTAGCACCAACAATTTCACACAAATTTGCTATTTCATTAATATATGATATTTTTAACGCTAAGAAATCATTAGATGCATATTTTATCATTTCAGCACTTTCTCTATTGGTAATAACATAAGGTAAGTTAAATCCATCATAAACTCTTTTCATTATTTCCTCTGCATGTTTTGTATTAACACCTAAAACAATTCTTTGTGCATGTAAAGTATCTCTTACAGCAGTTCCTTGAGATAAGAATTCTGGATTTGAAACAATTTCTATTTTTACATCATGTTTTAGATTGTCTCTTATATACTTTTCTATCTTTTTATTAGTGCCTATCGGTACTGTTGACTTAATTACTATTATAGCATTATTTTCTATATTTTCTGCTATTTCTTTTGCAACTTCATATACGTATTTTAAATTTGCGCTTCCATCTTTTTTCTCTGGAGTTCCTACTCCTATAAATATTACATCAGCATCTTTATATGCCAATTTTCCATTTAATGTATATGTAAGCTTATCTTTATTTTTTTGCATTAATTCCTCTAATCCCGGTTCAAATATTGGACTTTTACCTTCATTTAACATATCGATTTTTTCTTTTACAACGTCGACACATGTTACTGTATGTCCTACTTCTGATAAGCATACAGCTGTAACTAATCCAACATATCCTGTTCCTGATACTACTATTTTCAATTTTACCAATCCTTCCCCTTTATATTTCTAAATTTTTATTAGCTTTCCGAGATAGTCTAGTGCCTCTTGTGTATTATATTTTATAATACCCCCAGCAGGAGTAAATGTCATCTCGCCTATGTATATTTTCCCATTAATATTATATAAGTCTACCCTTACGAAGGGAAAATCTTCAGATAATTTTGAAGCAATTTCTACCATCTTACCCAAATTTTGTGGTTTCTTATGTTCCTTATTGCTCCTATTTATTTTCTTAGCATAATCTAATTTATTCCAATTGGTATCATAATAATCTAATTTTAATTTCTTTTCTCTTTCTGTACACAATAATATGCATTCAACATGCCCTCTAAACCCATAAAATTTATAGTCTATCGGATTTATCATTCCATCTTCTTTTAAATATTCTTCGCAAATTATTAATGGTTTTATATCTTTATATTGATATTCGAGTGTTTTTTTAGCAAAGTTTTGTTTCAATGCTTTATTTAATTTCTTTATCACTTCTTCTTTATCAATAAAATCTCCCTTTTTATGTATAATGACATTTCCACAGCCATTATTGGGCTTCAATACATACTCTTCTGGTAATTCACTAAAATTAATTTTTTTTGCATCATCATATACTCCATATAATTTTGGTAAAAAACTATCCAATCCCTTTTCTTTGATGTAATCTCTCATCAAATACTTGTCAGCACATTTTGTTTCTCTTTCTCCATATTTTTTTACCAATAAATATAATACTTTTTGATTAAAGTCTTTTGGATCTTTTAAATCTAATTTATGATGTGTGGCAATTCTATACCTTATTTTTGTAGCTGTATCTTTTGGTAACAACCATAATATATTATAATAAAAATTTCTAATTAACTTATCCATTTTTTCATTTCTCCACTTCTAATTTATCTTCTTTTTTAATTTTCTTAATATATCTCTTATTCCAATTTGCTCTGTTATGTACTTAATATTTAGTAAGCAATATACTAAAACTCCTACTAAAACCTGTACTATGAACTTAATAAGTTCATCCTTTATTAGCATGCCTAAACCTATAACTATGATATACATTACAAAACTTTTCCACAAAAACGACAATATTGGTAGTATATATTGTTTTACAGAAAATTCTTTCCTAATAAGGAAAAATTGTAGAAATGCTATTACAAATTGTGTAATTACTGCTGATATAGCTGCTCCTATAGCTCCATATTTTCCTATAGTAAATAAATTCAATAATAGGTTTACTATAGCTCCAGTTACAATTGAAATAATATACTCTTTATCCTTGTTTCTTGGAATTAAATACTGCATACGTATAACATTTGCAATCGGCATAAACATTAGCATAAAACTTAATACTTTCAATATTGTTGAACATTGTAAAAATCCATCTCCCAGGTATATTTTTACTAACATATCTCCTGTTGCTAGGAATCCAAAAATAACAGGGAATGCCATAAAATATATAAATTCTATTGATTTACTTAATATTCTATTAAACTCTTCTTTCTTTCCATTATTGTATAAATAGGTCATTTGTGGCAATGTAACAGTAACTAACGCCGAAACAATTGTTAAAACTATATTAAGCATTTTATTGGCATTCTCATAATATCCAACGTCTTCCATTGAAGTCATTTGACCTAGCATTATCTTGCTCATTAAATTATATATACTCATAGAAATTATTGGTATAAATAACATTAATGTTGGTTTCAAATGTCGTAGGACATCTTTTGCTTTTACCTTAACAAATTTTACCTCTTTTTTTCTAAAAGGCCACAAAACCATTTGATTTAATAATGTTGTTGCTGCTAGAATAAGTATGTATTTCCACAAATCTCCTTCATTTTTTACAAAGCAAAGAATTAATATAAGAGTTGCTACTTTAATTATCGCACTCCTTGTTATTGTAATCTTAAATTTCTGTAATCCACAAAATAACCAATTTATATCAAAGGCTACAGATATCAAGTATAATATTTGAATCAGTTCAAAATCCATGTAACTAGTGTGTGCAATTAAAACATAACCAATATAAACAACTGTTACTATTATTGTTATTATTAACTGTAAAATATATATACTAGTAAATACATAGTTTAATTTTTCTTGATTATCTTTGTTTTTTGATACTTCTCTATTTCCATAGTTATTCATTCCAAGCAAAGCAAATAACATAAAATAGCTTACTATTGAATATGTATACGAATAAACACCTACGCCGTTTGCTCCAACAGTTCTAGCAACATAAGGAGTTGTTATTAGTGGTATTATTAATAATAAAATTTGATATACTGTATCATATATAAAGTTAGATTTTAGTTTTCCCATAACTACGTCCTTTCGCTCTATTTATTAAATTTCTAAACCTATATTGAATATACTCTTTTCTTATTAAAGTAACTTTTTTTGTATATTTATATAATAAATTTTTATTATCCTTACCTTTCTCATCGATGTTAATAAATTCATCTGGTACTATCCAAAAATTTTGTTCATTGTCTACTAACATTTTCATTTTTCGCTTTTGTAAATGTATATACATAAATTCTCTTTTTTTTATCTTTCCCTTTTTATGATATATTCCTTCTAACGTACAATTTTCTACATTACTTATCCAATTAAAAATATATTTTCTGTCTTCTCTATATTGACTCAATATGAAATTATTATATTTTATTGATATATCAGCAATCACATATTTATTGCGATACATTTTATTATCTTTCTGATTATAAAAATTATTCATTCCGTCGCTGTTAATACCATCTTCATCAAAAAGAAATGTTTTATCCTCAGTATATACCTTTCTGTATAATGGTTCTTTAGTTTCAATATCTAACATTTTTTTAAAATTATTATTTACTGTGTCATTATTTTTATATAGGCTAAAATGCCCACATTTAAATATTTTATTATATTCATTAAAGTCTATTTTATTTAAAAACTTTTCTGTGTTTCCAAATATTACATCAATATCACAATATCCCCAGTAATCATATTCTTTTAGATAATCTGAAAATACTAATCCGTATGCTGGCCTATAGTCACATAGTTTATATGGTCTTTCTAAACTAATTTTGAAATCGAACTTATCTTGAATATATTCTCTCATTTTGTCAAATGTCACTTTTATCTTTTTTACATTACTTGGATATTTATATTGTTCATTATTATTTGTAAAAATCAGGAAATCTAAATTTTTGTTGCAAGCACAAGAATTCAGCCATAGCTGAAAATATTCTGGGAATTTTCCAAAATAACAAACAATTAGACATATTTTCATTATTTGCACTCCTAACCTTCAATAATTTGTACTTATAGTCGTTTTATTCTTCTCATCCTTGATGTTTGTTAGTACATAAATTACTAAAATAAATAATACTCCATAAGCATGTGAAAATAATTGCGTAGCTGCAGTTGATGCTAATATATAAAAGAAAATTAGATATATACCCACATTATTTTTTCTGTTCATTTTTAGCAGTAAGTCCTTATATAATGCATATATTAGAATAATGTATAGTATTACTCCTATCCAGCCAAATTGCCCCATAATCATTGGCCAATAATTATCTGCTATAAATATAGACAACTCTTTAGACAAACCATAATATGAACTAATGCCATATTTTTCATATAGACTGCTATAGTTAAGTCTACTTGAATCTGAGCCAAAAGTTCCAAATCCTGCTCCTAATGGAAAATAGTCATTTGCGATTTGTATTCCTGTAACCAATAATTTACTTCTAGGGGTATCTTCTAGCAAATATTTCTGAAATTGATTAAATCCTAAAAGTGCAATAACAATAAATAGAACTACGTAACTAAGTGCAGATAACTTTACTCTCTTTCTCAGTAATATAAATTTTAACACTATGTATATTCCTACTGCTGCAATCGCCAAGCCTCTTAATGTCATCATTAATGATATTAGTGCTAATAATATATATAGCCTATTCTTTTTATAATTTACATCTAATATTGCTATTAGACAAACCAACATTATCGCTAAAGAGCCTGGATTGTGATAAGTAAACATATAACTTTTAATTCCAAATCTATCATCCATATTCATTCCTATGTCAAAAAACAAGTTTATAATTCCAAATATGAAAATTATTATTATATATAGCTGTGCAAATATATTCATAAAACTTAATATTTTCTGAGAATCCACACTAAGATATTGTAAACATATATACACTAGGAAAACTTTTGTGCACGAAATTACATCCTTTAAAATGTACGGAAGTGTTTGTATGCCTGAGTTTATATTTTCAATAAATCCTAGTATAACTATTAGTATAAGACATCCCAGCATGATAAATTCGTATTTGGTTAACTCAATTTTCATATTATTTTTTAATATTCGCCAAATAACAAATACCATCAATACTACCGTTAGTAATTCATCATAATATCTGAAAGCATCAACGATATCTTTCAACTGTTCTTGAAACATTAATAAAAGTATTGAAAATATTATAATGGCATCTTTACATTTTTTTTTCATTTTTTTTCCCTCACTCATGTTTTTCATTTGTTTTTTGTTTATACACATTTATAAAATTTTCAACTAACTTGCTCCAAAGGAACTCGTCAGTAATTGTATTTTTAGCATTTAGAGCTATTCTATGTCTTAAATCTTCCTTTTGTATTAATTCTTCTATTACTTGTGCCCATTTTTGTTTATCATCTACATCGCATACAAAACCATTCTGTCCGTCTTTTATTATTGTACTTGAGCCGCCATTCAACGTAGTCAAAACTGGCAATCCAAAATACATTGCCTCTAATAAAACCATTCCAAATATGTCATAACTTGTTGGTAAAAGAAACATATCACATTTTTCATAAACTAATTTTATGTCTTCTTGTTTTACTGATTCTTCATATATTATATAATTATATACATTTTTTTGCTTTGCATATTGAAAAACCTTTTCTACATATTCTTTTTTTCCTTTTCCAACTAAAACTAATCTCACATTAGTATTTTTCTTTATTAAAGATTCCAAAACATCTATTAAAAATAAAGTATTTCTACGTGGTTGTATTTTACCAACATATAATAAATTAAAATGTTCTGGATTTATTTTATTTAATAACTCTATTTTTGTATTTTGTGCTACATTTTCTGTTATTTTATTATCATCTAATCCTACACCTATTGCAGTTGCATCAGTATATCCTTTTTCATTCAAGAATTTCTTTGCCAATTCACTTTTAGTAATAAACTTAACTTTTTTATAGTTCGCATTTGCAAAGAAAATATCAAAAATTTTACACTTTATATTATATCCTTTATTAAATTTAGAATAATATGGTCCATGATATATTATTAACTTGTCGCCAATTTTTTTGCTTAATTTAATGTTATATATTTGGTCATATTCACTTGTTTGCACTATATCATAATTTTTGGATAATTTAACTATTTTATTTCCAAAAAAGGCATTTTTTAATATATTTTTTCCCTTTAGCCAATAAATTTTTATTTTATCCTCTTTATATTCTATTTCTTGTACTCTTTCTTCTCTTTTTGAATAAAATACTATATCACATTTGTTTCCTGTGTCTATCAGTGCTTTAGCTAGTCCAATTTCCTGAATATTATAAAGATTAAGCTTAGGTTCAGTTGGATATAATCTAACTATTAATATTTTCATTTCTTCTTCCTCTATTTTCTAATAAATTTTTTTATCTGTTTTTTTAGTGCTGTTGGCACTAAATTTTTCAAAATATCTTTCAAATTTGGTTTAAATTTTAAATTTTCTTTTATAAATTCTTTAAATTCTTTTTTATCTAATTGATTGTAAATATCGTTACGTATATTACTTCTCATTGATGGTGTTTTTAGGTTATGATTTTTTTCCTCTACATCACTAATTTTAGACACAACATAATCGCACTTAGGAAGTACCTTTTCAAATATTTCCATACCTCTTTTGGTATTTATTATAACTGCCGAAACACCATTTTCATCATAAAATTCTATATTTTTATCTTGTATACCCCAATAATCCGCTAGAGTGATATCAGAAACTCTATTTTCATTTGCATATTTACAACTATAGCATACTTCCCTATATGTATCTGATTTCAAAAAAGCATTATAATATGGATCTATTGAAGCATTTATATACTTTATTTTATTATTTGAAAAAATAATTTTACTTGTCAAACCCCAACCATTTTTTTCTTTATTTCTAAATTCATATTGTATTACTTTTGCTTTATATTTTTGTTCTAACCAATCTAAATATTTTCTAAATAATTTAGGACTTGGAACTCCATGACAAACCAAGTCTATTGTAATAAGATTTTTATACTCCTTATCTAAAAAAGCTTTTAAGCCCGCTATCTGGCAAGGAGTACCAGAATATAAAACAATTTGTCCATTATTTAAATCTTTTCGTGCCTCTTTATAGGTATTTTTAGTATCACTTTGTACATATTTAGAACCTCTTAATTTATGCAATTCTTGTTTGTCGCTAATTGCTATATGTTCAGGCAAAAGATCATTATTTAATGCACATCCATAAACTATGCCATTATTATCCAGTACATAATTTGCTAATACTGAAAAGGCTCCTCCTGAAGAGCTTTGTTTTCTCTCTTCTAGGTTTTTATTTTTTACAGCATAAACTACTTGCATTTGCGCATTTATTTTATTACTATTTAGTTGTGGACAGTTTTGAGCACATAACCCACACATTTTACATTTATCTTGCATTATCATGGGCTCAATAAATCCTTCCGCATTCTTTACAATCTTTATAGCTTCAAATGGGCAAATTTGTTCACACATTCTACATCCAGTACATATCCTTTTGTCTAATAAATTTATATTGTTCATATTCAGAATCCTCTCTAATCATCAATAGCTTTTTTCAACAAATTCATAGATTTTTTTCTCTCTTTTGCTATATTTGCATTGACTAATTTATAATCTATGCTGTTATCAATTAAATCATAATTTTCATAATTTTGCAATATTCTATTTTCTATTTCAAATAATTCTAATACACTTTCTATTCTTGTCCCCGTTTTATTTAAAGGCAACACATCAAGAAATTTTTTATTAAAAATTATTGAAAATACTGTTGCATGGAAAGAGTCTGTTAGTATATAATCTGCATTTTGGAAATACCACAAAAAATCATATTGATTTGGTAAGTATATCAATTTACCGCTTCTAGTAATGTGATATAATGATGGACTTATTCTTAGCAATTTCATTTTTTTCATTTTAGAAAAATTTTTAGCATAGTTATCAAACTGTTTGTTTTCATGCAATTGATAAACTAAAATATATTTGCCTTTTTTATGTAATTTTGATTTTTTAGTAAGCTCGTTCCATTCATCAGTTGAAAGTAAAAAGGTTGGGTCAACAACTTGCTCTACATTTGTTATATTATGTTTTAGCAAAATTTCCTTGGCTGATTTTTCTCGTACTAAAATTTTACTATATTTTTCAAGCAAACTATTTAAATTTTTATCCAATTCTTCATTTAGTTCTGTTTTCCCAAAACTAGAAGCATAAGATATACACCTTTGCCCTTTAGCAAATTCTAAAAAATAAGCTTCATCATAATCACTTTGGCCTATTCTTCCCCATATTTGGTCACTTCCTGAGCAATAAACATCTTCTTGTGGTACATCCTTTTTTAATTCCTCTATGCTTCCATATTCTTTATCTGTCATTTTCAAAAATCCATTTCTATAAAAAGCAAATTTTTTATACATTCGAGAATAATTAGGCATTTGAATAGCATTATATATCATTCGCGTAAGCACATTTTTATCCCACTTTTTTCCTTTAACTAAACTTTTTGATAATTCTTCTGCCCTTTCATCATATCTGATATAATCTATTATTTCTGCATCATATCCCATCTTTTCCAAAACTTTCTCTGTAGCATACGATTGCAATAAAGAACCATAGTTAGGTACCGCATGCCTTGTAATTACTCCTACTTTCATAATTCCTCCTATTCTTTGGCATAAATCTTTTCTGTTTCTTTTACAATTTTGTCCCAATTATAAGTATTTAACACATAATTAGCTATTTTTTCTTTGTTTTCTTGGGTATAATTAATCATACTTTCAAGTTCATTTTTTAAACTTTCTATATTGCCTTTTTTAAATGTTCTTGCATATTTACCAACTACTTGTGTATTTTCTTCTATATCACTCACTAAGCAATTACAGCCATAACTCATAGCTTCTAAAAGAGAAATTGGCATGCCCTCTATATCGCTTGGTAGACAATACAAATAACAATTGCTATAAAGTTCCTTTAGTTCTTCACCTTGGACGAAACCAGTCATTATAATTCTGCTATCTTCGCTTGCCATTTTTTTTATTTTCTCTAGGTAGTCATTTGT
>CALXZV010000040.1 GCA_944393335.1 uncultured Clostridia bacterium
TTCTTCATTTTAACAGAAATGTAATAATTCTGTGGATAACTTTTTTCTAAATTTTAAAAAAATCCCGAAACTTAAAATAAATCAATATTGAATGAATGTGACGAGTTATGATAAAATAAAAACAAATAAGGAGCAAAAAATAATGACAAAAATCGCTGAAAGCCTTGAGGCTGTATATATATATATATATATATCGTAAGATTTAATAAAATGAATTTATGTAAACGTAGTAAAGCTATGTGTTTTAAGCAAACGTAAAAGTTTGATTAAGATGCATAGCTTTTTGTAGTTTATGAATAAAAATTAAAAAAATGGGAATATATGTAAAAGAAATAAAAAATATATGCAAGCAAAAAAGATCGCAAAACAAAAATACTTATGATATAAATAAGTAAAAATAAAAGAGTCAAAAATGAAAAGATTAAATAAGAAACAAAAGATAATAATACTAATATCAATAATAATTATTATTATTATACTAGGAATAATAATAGGGACAAATATATTAAGAACAGATATACTAAATAATAATTAAAATTCATCAAATAATGGCTCAAATAATGAAAATTTAATACCAGAATATATAAAAAAAGGAATAACTCTAGGTGGAGTAACAGGAACTTTAGAAAGTTTAGATACTTCTGATGCTACAGCAACAGCAATGGATATAGCATATGGTAAGACTGCATATGTGAATGGAGAAAAAATAGAAGGCTTGTTTGTACCAAGAAGTAGTTTAAAAGTAGGAGACTATGTAAGCTATATTCCAGACACAACAAGTGCTTATTCAATACCAAGTACAGTAAGTGGATATGAAAGTGAACAAACAATTGAACAAGAAAACTTAATGTGGCAAATATTAAATATAAATGATGATGGAACTATTGATTTAATTAGTAGTGAACCTAATAGTCAAATGTTATATTTAAAAGGAGCCTTGGGTTATAATAATGCAGTCTATGTATTAAATGACATATGTTCAAAATTATACAGCAATGAAAAATTAAAGTTAATAGCGAGAAGCATAAATTTAGAAGATGATATAGAAACTAAAATGAATGAAGAAGGAATAAATGCAAGAAATTCATATGGCTACTATGGGACAGCTTATACTATTACTACTAATAATAGATATTATCCAAACCTATATGAACAAGAAAAAGGTTCAGGAATAGACACAGGAATAGCGAGGGAAGATGGAATAGCAAAGAATGACAGTTATTATGAAACACCAACGACAGAAACTTCATCGCAAGCAGGTAATTCGTTAACAGCAACATCAGATTATTATTATATGGTAAAGTCAGAGACTACTCAATATTTTAATGATGAAATATGGTATGATATTGTATTCAATAAAAGTAATTATTGGCTTGCATCACGTTGTACAGATGCTTATACGGGAGGAGCAGATTTTTATTTAAGATTTATTAACAAAGGTGCATTAGGGAATAATGGTTTATTTTATTCAAATAATATAGAATATGATGGTTATGCATCTTTTAGACCTATAGTAACTTTAAGTCTTGAAATCATAATATATGGTGGAGATGGAAGTAAGGATGCACCATATAAACTTGCTATATAAAATTTGAACTGTATGGATGAGTATGATATTAATTATTTCTATTTAAGATATATAAAAAACTATGTAGAGACCTACATAGTTTTTTATTTTATACCATATAAATTCCCAAGAATGACAAAATTAAATAAACTCCGTAGAATATTCCTTCAATAACCATAAACTTTTTAAAAGACTTAAAGTCTTCACTTTCATTATACAAAAACTTAATTGCAAAATAAGTTAATACAATGCTAAGGGCAATACAAAAATAAGTTATAGGATTCGTAATATAATAAGCTTTATTCGAAACTAGATTAATAAGTGAAATAAAACTTGAAAATATAATAGGTATTTTACAAACAATACTTGAGGTAATAGTATTTGTTAAGGTACATTTTTCATCTTTGTTAGGTGCCATACAATAAATAATCAGTGATAAAAAACCTACTGAAATTATAGGAATAGTTAAATCACGTACAGCAGCTAAAAAGATATACAAACCGCTGTTAGAATATACATTACCAAAAAGGGCATGGAAAAACATAATTAGTACCCACACAAGAAGCATAATAATAGCAGTATTAAAAAACAAGTTATGTTTAGAGTTACTAATATTCTTTAGCGTTTTGATAGGATTACTAAAAAATGAAGAAAAGAAATTCTTACAATTTTGAGTTCCGTCTTTAAAATCAACTTTTGTAAACTCCTCTTTAGAGGTATTATTTGAATCGTTTTCCATAAGACATCTCCTTACACATAAATTTATTAAAATATATGTGCAAGGTTAAAAAATATGAATAAGAAATATGAAGGGACAATCAAAAGATTTAAAATATAAAAAACAATTAAAAACAAAAGAAGATATAAATTTTTTGTTAATAAATTTATATCTCCCGCGTTTTGATTGTAACCAATTTTAATTAAATAAAATTGGATGCAATATTATTTGTCTTCTTTATCTTTTTTAGATAACTTTTTGCTTATTTCAGTTGTGTTTCTGCAAATAACAAGAAGTAATAAAGAAAATTCATATATAAGTCTTGCTACAACATTTCCTATAACTAAAGTTCCTAGAAAAGCCCAGAAATTAACTCCTATTAGTGCAAATGAAGAAAGTGTTATGTATAAAGCAACTATTAAATATGTAATTTTTAATAAAGCTTCCATAAACATTTTCTTGAAAGATAAGAAATCATAAAGCCATCCAACAAATCCTTTAAATTTTCCTTCATTTTTCTTACTTAAAAATAAGAAGTAAATTAAGATTCCACCAATAACAGCAAGAATTATAGATACAATAATCCATACTGATGCACTTTGTACACTAGAAGAACTTAATAAACTTCTTGAATAACTTGATGAATACATAATAAATCCTCCCCTTAAAAATATTTTATGACATAATAATAGCATATTCGACAAAATTCGTCAAGATTCGAAGCCTATTGCTCATAATTTGAGCTTATACTTTGTCGAAAAATGTCGAAAAATTTTCCAAAAAAATTATAAAACAATATTGACATAAAATGGAAAATATAATATACTTAATACTACAAATTTCATAAATAGAATTAATATGCTTTAATTTCAAATATTAAAAAATAGTGCTATTAAATTTTAATTCAAACGATTTATTTCTAAACACCACACAAGATAAATTCATATAAAAATATAATTTAAAAAAGAATATTGCTAAAAAAGTAAAAAGATGATAACATAAAGGAGTAAATTAATATATGAAGCCAGTAAGAATTTTTGGTAATTGGTACGAAGGATTTGTATTAGATAATCATATGGAAAAAAGTATATTTCTAGGATATGATAAAAATGGAAAAGAAATTTTTGAGAATACTAGAACGACTTTAGGGGAATTAATATATCAATATAAATATATGCAAAACACTCAAGCAATGAATAAGATAATGTTAATGATAGAACCATTTTTAGATAGATGGAAAATAAAGCAAAAAATAGATTTAGTAATACCAGTTCCACCATCTAATAAAAATAGAAAATTCCAGCCAGTATTTGAGTTAGCTAAGCAAATTTCAATTTATTTAGAAAAAGATTGTAGATGTGATATATTATATAAAATTAATAATATCCAAGCAAAAGATGGATATAATATTACTGGAACTATTCAACAGATAAAAAATGTTTCTACTCCATCTAATATTCTTATAATAGATGATTTAATAAGTTCAGGTAAGACATTAATTGAAACATGTAAGGTTATAAGTAAAGATAAAAATATAAAAAGAATTTATTGCTTGATTATGACAAAAACCAAAAGGAGGTAATTTTGAAAATTTTTATAGCTGGACCAAGAGCGATTAAATCGCTAGATAAAAACATAATAAATAAAATAGACAATATTTGTAAAAAAAATTATGAAATCATTGTAGGGGATGCCGACGGTATAGATAGTAGCGTGCAAGAGTATTTGAGCCAAAGAAAGTATAAAAACGTTAAATTATATGCAAGTAATGGAATAGCTAGAAATAATTATGGAAATTGGAGAGTAGAAAATGTAGAAGTGGATAGTAATATTAAAGGATTTGATTTTTATGCACAAAAAGATTTACAAATGGTTAAAGATGCAGATATAGGTTTTATGATTTGGAATGGGAAAAGTAAAGGAACTTTTAACAATATGGTTAATTTGTTAAATATGAAGAAGGAAGTTATATTATATTATATAATTGATAAAAAGTTTTATAAAATTAGCAATGAAAAGGAGCTAAGTAAATTTCTTTCAGCAAATGTAAAATTAGACAATAAATTGTTGAAAGTTCTAGATAATGCTAAGAAAAGTAAATTTGAACAGGTATGCTTATTTTAAGAAAAGATTCAATTCATTTTAAACTTGAAAAAATAATTACTCAAATATATAATAAATAAAAAGTTGAGGAGAAAAAGATGATGACAAAAATCGCTGAAAGCCTTGGGGCTGTATATATATATATATATATATCGTAAGATTTAATAGAATAAGTTTATGTGAACATAGAGTAAAAACTATGCTTTTTTAGACAAACAAAAATTGTCTGATTAGCATAGTTTTTTGTCGTTTAAGAAAAGGGAGGAGAATGAAATTTTATGAAAAAACTAAATAAAAAGCAAAAGCTAATAATTTTAATTGCCATAGTTGCAATAATTGTGATAATAGGAATAATAATAGGAGCCAATGCAATTAGAGTAAACATAGCAAATGGAGAATACAACTCATCAAATAGCGATTCAAGCAACGGAAATTTACTACCAGAATACATCAAAAAGGGCATTACATTAGGAGGAGTAACAGGAACACTAGAAAGCTTAGATACTTCAGACGCCACAGCCACTGCAGAAGATATTGCCTACGGCAAAACTGCATATGTAAAAGGAGAAAAAATAACAGGACTATTTGTACCAAAAAATAACTTAAAAATTGGAGATTTTGTAGAATACATACCAGATCAATCAGATGCATATTTAGTGCAAGGAATACATAGTGGTCATAGTAGTGATCAATCAATAACACAAGAAGATTTAAAATGGCAAATATTTAATATAAACGATGATGGAACAATAGATTTAATAAGCGAAAATTCAACAAATCAATCCTTGTCATTACAGGGAGGAACCGCTGTTGCATATAATAATGGAGTATTTTTATTAAATGATATATGTAATAAATTATATAGTAATAATAATTTAGAGATAGTTGGAAGAAGCATAAAAAGAGAGGATATAGAAAAACACTTATCAGAGGAAGGAATCAACAATATATATAACTATAATAGTGGTACTAATTCCTATGGAAAACAAAGAACCTATTATACATATATATATTATCCGAAGATATATGAATTAGAAAATGGCTCAGGTATTAATACAACAAACGTAAAAACAAATGGAATAAGTTTTAGTGACAACTACTATACGAAACCAACTACAGACAGTTATTCAAGAGCTAGTTCATCATTAACAGGGGTTTCAACTTTATTTAGAGTAGAAAATAATATAAATAATTATAATGACAACGCATCATATAATATGATACAAAACAATGAAGACTATTGGATTGCATCACGCATTGTTAGTACAGCTGAATATGGAATAAACTGGGGGCTTATAAAATACTCGACAGTAGATGGAATAGGGTGGAGTGAAGTATTGTTTGGATCAGCAAATAACGGAATAGGAAATCCTATTACTAATAACATTCGCCCAATAGTAACAATACCTTCAAATATAAAATTTTATGGCGGAGATGGTACTGAAGAGCATCCTTATCAACTTTCTAATTAAAATATTAAGATAAATCAAAAATATCGAGACTCTGATTAGCCTTGGTATTTTTGATTTAGGCCATTTGTCGAATTTCATCGCAAAAAAAAATTGACAAAATATAGAAGAAATATTGACAAAAGATAGCACACGCCATATAAAGGTAACATGATTTTTATAGCTATAAAATTATTTAAAAGTTATTTCAAAAACTAAAATCAAATTCGAGTTTTAAATTTTAATTTAGATAATCATTAACCTTCAAAATTTCAAAATAATATCTAAATAATTCCAAACACAAGAAGAATAAATATTAAAATTATAAAAGAATGGAAACAAAGTGGAAATTACGAGAAGAAGTTGACAAAGACCTCGTCTTGGCAGATAAAATTGAGTTATCCAAGGTAAAAGCAGAATAAAAGCTATAATGGATGAAAAGGCAATAAGACGTAAAGGATGTAAGGATGGGCAAAAGGCTGGAGTTGAAACTGGAAAAGCAGAAGGTAGAGTTGAAGGACGTGAAGAAGAACGAAGGGCTAATGCCAAGAAAATGAAAGAAATCGTTGATAATTTAAAAGAGCTAAAAATGTCAAATGAACAAATTTGCCAGATATTAAATATAACACAGAAAGAACTTGAAAAATTAATAAAAAAATAAAATTGTAAATCAAATATGGTGTGCAAAAGTGCATGCCATATTTTGATAAAAAATTTAATAAAACCTATTGACAATATTCTCCAATGGGTGTATACTATTAAAAGTCAAAGAAAGTCAAAGTCAAAAAACAAAGAAAATTGTCAAAAGAAAAAATATCTAAATCTAAACAAACTGAAAAAGCTACAGATGCTTAAAAAGACAATTTTTTAGTAGTAGAAAAAAGTTATAGAAAGAAGGGGAGAAAAATGAGAATTTCAGATGTAATAGCAGACTTTATAAATGAACTGTTAGAAGATGATGATTATGCAGTAATACAAAGAAATGACTTAGCAGAGCACTTTAACTGTGTGCCATCACAAATCAACTATGTTATTTCTACAAGATTTACACCAACGCAAGGTTACTATGTAGAAAGCTCAAGAGGCGGTGGTGGATGCATTAAAATTAGAAAAGTTAATGTTACTCATAGCGATTATTTAATGCATATTATAAACAGCATAGGAAATTCAATAACAGCAAAAGAAGTAGAAATCTTCGTAAAAAACTTCTTAGACTATAACATTATAAATGAAAAAGAGGCAAAACTAATAAAATCGGCGACAAGTGATAAAGCCTTGACTTTGCCAAAAGAAACAAAAGATGAAATTAGAGCAAGAATATTTAAAAATATGCTCATTAATTTAGTTTAGAGGAGGTAATTATTATGTTGTGTCAAAATTGTGGAAAAAATGAAGCAAATGTTAGATATACTCAAGTAATAAATGGTGTAAGAAAGGAGCTAAATCTATGCTCAGAATGTGCTAGAAAACTTGGCGTTGACAGAATAGATATACCAATGGACTTTACTAGCTTTTTAGGAGATTTCTTTAATGATTATGCAGAAAGTTCATTATTACCAAGCTTTAGCATAGATAACGTAAAGTGCAAAACTTGTGGAATGTCATACAATGATTTCATAGATACAGGAATGTTTGGATGCAGTGATTGTTATGATACATTCTCAGGACCAATTGATTCATTATTAAAAAATCTTCATGGAACAGCAAGACATATCGGCAGAGGTGTAAAAAATGTGGATGATTTACTTGGAAAAAATACAAAAAGTAAAACATCTAATAAAACAGAAAATATTAGCAAATCATCAGATGATAAAAATGCTCAAAAATTAGAAGACTTACAAAAACAACTAGACAAAGCTATTAAAGAAGAAAGATATGAAGATGCTGCAAAAATAAGAGATAAGATAAAGGAGATGAATAAATAATGAATTGGTATTTACAAAATGGAAAAGAGTCAGATGTAGTTATAAGTACTAGAGTAAGATTATCTAGAAATATAAAAGGTATCCCTTTTATTAATAGAGCTTCGAAAGAAGAGTTAAAAGAAGTTTATGATAAAGTAAAAGAGATTATACCGAGCTTAGGATATAACTTAAAATTCCTAAGCTTAAGCGATATGGATTCTATTACAAAGCAAAGTTTGGTTGAAAAACATTTGATAAGTCCAGATTTTGCAAAAACAAAAATGCCATATACAGCAGTCGCCATTAATGATGACGAAAATATTTGCATAATGGTAAATGAAGAGGATCATATAAAACTACAGGTATTTACATCAGGATTAGATATAGATAATTTATTAAATCTAGCTATTGAAATAGATGAAAAAATAGAAAATTTACTACCATACAGTTATCACGAAAAATATGGATTTTTAACAGCTTGTCCAACCAATGTTGGTACTGGTTTAAAAATTTCTACATTAGTGCATATACCAGCACTTCAAATGACAGGCAACTTAAACAAAATGCTAAATATAATTAATAATTTAGGCATGAATGTTAGGGGGTTGTATGGAGAAGGCACAAAAGCCGAAGGCGATGTATACCAAGTATCAAACAATCAAACTTTGGGTATAACAGAAAAAGAGATTGCTAAAAACTTAAATCTATTAGCTCAAAAAATAATAGACCAAGAAAGGTTAGCAAGAAAATATTTATCTAAAAACTCACTAAAACTTGAAGATGAAGTTTATAGAAGTTATGGTATACTTGCCAATGCAAGAAGAATTGGAGAAGATGAAGCGTTAGAGCTTTTATCAAAAGTCAAATTAGGTACAGATTTAGGAATAATAAAAGAACTAAACGACAAAAAAGTGCGTGAGCTTATGTTATATACTAAACCAGCAAATATGCAAAAAAGACTTGGCACAAAATTGTCAGTAATAGACCAAGAAGCTTCAAGATGTGAAGTTATAAAACAAATTTTACAAGAAGACTAAAATTTTGAAAGGAAGTGTATTTATTATGTATTATAAATTTACCGCAAGAGCAGAAAAAGCTCTAGAGTATGCTCAAGAAGTAGCTATGGAATTAGGACATAATTACATAGGAACAGAGCACCTACTTTACGGTTTAGTTGAAGAAGGTACTGGCGTTGCAAGCAAAGTATTACAAAACCAAGGACTAACTTCAGAAAGCGTAAAACAAGCTATTGAAGAAATAGTTGGAGTAGGTGAAGAAATAGAAGATGCAAATGAAATTAGCTTTACTCCAAGGAGTAAAAGAGTAATTGAAAATGCATTTTTAGAGGCAAGAAGATTAGGCACAGAATATATAGGTACAGAACATTTATTAATTGGTATAATGAAAGAGGGAGATTGTGTTGCAACTAGAATAATGCTAGAAGAAAATGTAAATCCTCAAGGACTTTATAATGAATTAGTAAAAGTTCTAAGCGAAGAAGGTGAAGAAAATAGTGAATCAGCTAATTCATCAAGCAAAGGAAGCTATAATTCAACACCTACACTAAATCAATATGGCTCAGATTTAACAAAACAAGCAAGAGAAGGCAAACTAGACCCTGTTATAGGAAGAAAAAATGAAATTCAAAGAGTTATACAGATTCTTTCAAGAAGAACAAAAAATAACCCATGTTTAATAGGTGAACCTGGTGTTGGTAAAACAGCAGTAGTTGAAGGTTTGGCTGAAAAAATAGTTGCAGGGGATGTACCAGAATTACTAAAAAACAAAAGAGTTGTAAGCATTGATATTGCTAGCATGATAGCTGGTGCAAAATATAGGGGAGACTTTGAAGAAAGAATAAAAAAGGCTCTAAAAGAAGTAAAAAAAGCAGGAGATGTAATTCTATTTATTGATGAAATCCATACAATAGTTGGAGCAGGTTCAGCAGAAGGTGCTGTTGACGCAGCCAATATTTTAAAACCACTTTTAGCTAGAGGTGAAATTCAATTAATAGGTGCTACAACCTTAAAAGAATATAGAAAATATATTGAAAAAGATGCAGCACTTGAAAGAAGATTTAGCCCTGTAACAGTTAATGAACC
>CALXZV010000041.1 GCA_944393335.1 uncultured Clostridia bacterium
TATGTCTATTTTTCATTCTCAAGGCTTAAGCAGCAGCGACCCGCGCCGAGAATGTGAAAATAGATATATTGTTTGGCGATAATATTGTAATGTAATTAGTCCTTCAAAACTAAATTACATATTTCTTAATTAAGAATACTCCTCCTGCTATTATTGCAAGTGTTCCGGCAGTTAAACCAATGTATAATGGTGCGCTACCAGTTACCATTGTTAAGGCTACTGGTGCATCGTCTATATCATCTTCGCCTGGTACTTTGTTATTTGGAACCGAGTCTATATCTGGTGTATGGCTTTCATTGTAGTCTTCGCTTATTTCTGCTGTGTTTATCATTACTCCCATGTTTTCTTCATCATTTATCCATGTTAGTATTACTTCTACTGTTGCACTTTCTCCTGGCTGTAAGATTGTATCTTTTAATTGGTCTGTTACTATTTTTCCGTCTACTTCTTTCCATAATGGGTTATCTGCTTGATTAAATTCTAGTCCATCTGGAATATAGTCAGATATTTCTGTTGCTGCTCCTGCTATTTCGCCTTCGTTTGTTATTCTTATTTGGTATTTAAATTTGATTATTGTGTTATCAATTCTGTTTTGGTTTAAGTCAACTCTTACTACTGGTTCTGGATCTTGTTCTGCATAATGGCCTGTGTCTTTTATTTTTTCTTGTCCATCTTCGATTAGTATAACATGACTTACCCATTTTCTTAATGCTAAGTCAAAGTATTGTACATAGATTTTTTCTATGTCTTGGTCATCTTCGCCCTCTACCCATTCATCTGGGGTCGAGTCTATGTCTTCTACTTCGTCTCCATTTTCGTCTGCGTCATCACTTATTTGCGCTTTGTTTATTATTATTCTATCTGATGTGTTTGGCTCTGTTACTCTAAATGCTACCCTAACATCTTTATAGTCCGGTGTTTCCATTGTATCGCTATCAAATGCTTGTATTAAATTTGCACCTTCAGTCTCTTCATTTGCTTTTGACAAATAGTCTGTTGCAATATTTACTGCACTATCTACATCTTGAGTTACATTACCATTTGCATCTAGCATTACCCATCTGTATTCTTGGTTTACTTCATTTTCTGGTAAAAACTCTAATCCTTCTGGTATATCATCTTTTATTTGTTCTGCATATCCAGAGACTTGACCTTCATTATACACTCTTATTGTATAAATTACAATATCATTTTGACATACTCTTACTGGATCCTTTGTATGATTGTATGTGAAGCTTGTTATAATGTTGCCATTTTCATCTTCTGTTCCATATTTGCTTGTATCTACTTCTGGAATTCTGTTTGTAACTTCTTCGTCGTTTACTCCTGTGATGAATTTTCTTAATGCTAAATCAAATTGTTTTAATATAACCTTTTCAAAATCGTCATCATCTTCTTGACCTGGTATATATTCGTCTCCTCTTTCTATTTCTTCATCACGGTAGTTTGGCAAGTCTTCATCAGATGGCAAGTTTACTTTATTTTCATTATCTCTGTCTGGTAAATTTAAGTCATTTCTGTATTCTGTTATTTCTGCTATATTTGTTATTTCTTTTAAATATGCTGCATCGTCTTTTACTTTGCATTTTATTTGTACATCTGCATAATCTAAACTGTTTCCGCCATCAAATGCTTTAAGTAAAGTATTCCTTAAATAATCTGTTTCAATTGTTCGATCATCGGTTTGCATCCAACCATACTCTTGGTTTAATGAATCATTTGGTAAAAATTCTAGTTCTGGTGGTAAATGGTCTACTATTTTTTCTACATATCCATCTACTTCTCCTTCATTGTAAACTCTTATTGTGTAGATTACTTCATCTCCTGCCTGTACTTCTACTGGTACTTTTGTATGATTATAATTTGCTGTTGTTTTTCCATTTAATAGTGGACTTGTGTCTACCTGTGGCTCTCTATTTGTTATTACTCTATCATTAACACCAGTGATGAATTTTCTTAAAGATAAGTCAAAATATGTTGGAAGCATTACTAATTCTTCATAGTCATCATCATCTTCGTATCCTTTTCCTTCTTCTGATGTACTTGGATTGTAATTATTCTTTTCATCATCTGTTAAATCATCTGGAGTTGAATCTATATCTTCTTTTCCTCCTAAAATATCTTCTGCATCTGTTATTTCTGCAACATTTTTCAATGAAATATTTGTGTTGCTTGCTTTTTTTACAACTCTACATTCTATTTGAACATCTACATAGTCTAACCCATTTGACAATCTTGTTTGTTTATTTTCACTGTTTGTTTCATTTTCTGTTATACTATTTTCTTCTACTCCATTTTCTTCCTCATTATTTGCTGTACCTTTTATTAATTTGTCTGCTAAGTATGTGGTTTTTATAGTTCTGTCGTCTTGTGTCCAACCATACTCAGCATTTATGCTGCTTTCTGATGCTGGAACTAATTCTAGTCCTTCTGGTAAATAGTCTGTTATTTCTTTTGCATATCCATCTATTTTTCCTTCATTGTAAATTCTTATGGTATATCTTACAATGTCCCCTGTTTTTACAATTAATGGGGTTTTTGTATGATCTTTTTCTGCTGTTGTTCCTTCATCAAATGTGGCATTTCCATTTGCAACGTTTTGTGCCTCATTATCACTTATTTGTGGCTCACGACTTGTTGCTACTTCTTTGCCATTTATGTGTGTTATATATTTTCTTAAAGCCAAGTCAAATGGTTGTTTTTTATTTGTAATAGTTATTGTTATTGTATTTGTTTTTTCATCAAAAGACCAATTTGTGTTTTCTGGACTTGCTTCTACCTCTCTTAATACATAATTTTCATCATCTATATCAGAATATGCTTCTATTACAATAGGTTCTGTAAGTATTGCATCATATCCTGTTGGTGGAGTTTTTTCAGTTATTGTCATAATGTAATTAATATAAGGAATGTTTATAGGATATGTGATATTTATTTCACCATTTGCATTTGTTGTGTAATCTTTTGAATCACCATTTTGGTCATTTGCATTGCTATTTGCTATAGTATTATTATCATCTGCAGATAAGCTACCTAATGCTAATGTTTTTATATCAACATTAAATACTGCTCCTTCTAGTTTTTTGCTTTCATCATCTTCATCTTGTTTAATTATTTTTAAGTTAAATGAACCTTTTATTTTTTCATTAGGTATTGTTACTTGTACTGTTATATCTCCTGAGTTATTTACTATTTCTACGCCATCAAATTTTGTGCCTCCATCTAGGCTAGCTTCTACATTGCTTACAGTATACTTGCCATTATTCTCTGTTTTATCTACTTTTAATGTAATTGTTCCTTCAAAAGAAGAATATTCATCTGGTGGCTGTATTTCTCTTATTGTTATTGTGTCTTGTGAGGCTGTGTTTGTTATAGCTATATCATTTATTGAAATCTCGCCATTTTCATTTGTTTCTATTTGCTGTGCCTGTCCATCATTTACTTTTACTTCAAAAATAGCATTTCCTAGTTTTTCGTGTGTAATTGTGTCTTCTTTTATTATTTTAAAATTATATTTCCCTGTTATTTTTGTATTATCTACTGTTATTTGGACAGTATTTACTCCATCTGCACTTTCCTCCAAATTTGCATTACTGCTTCCACTTACACTACTTGCTACATATTTTCCATTTTGTTTCCCTTTTGTTACAGTTAATGTTATTGGAGTGCTATTTAGCACATATCCTTCTGGAGCCTCTGTTTCTGTAATTGTTATTGTATCTGGAGTTAAAACATTTGTTATTTGTATATTACTAATATTTATTTCTCCATTTGCATCTGTGGTGTATTCTTGCCCTTGTCCCTGATTTATACTTATATTAAATTTTGCATTTTTTAATTTAGTATTATCTGAAGCATCTTGTTTTATTAATTTAAATTTATATGAGCCTGAAAGACTTGAGTTATTTACTGTAATACCTACTGTATTTACTCCATTGCCTCCAGTTGTAACTTTTACACTTCCGCTTTCTACTAATCCATCATTTACATTTGAGCTAACACTACTTGCTACATATTTGCCATTTTCCAAAGTTTTATTTATCGTTAGAGTTATTGGTGTGCTATTTAATACATATCCTCCTGGTGCTGTTATTTCTGTAATTGTTATTGTATCTGGTTTTGATATATCTGTAATATTTATTCCATTTATTGCAATTTTTCCACTTGAATTAGTAGTATATGGAGCTGTTTGTCCTCCATTTATACTAATATTAAATACAGCATTTGCTAAAACATTTTTATTTGATGAATCTTGCTTTAATAGTTCTAGATTATAAGAACCCGTAGGCTTTGGCAATGTTACCTCTGAACTAGATGAGTAATTCTTATTTGCTGTATCCACTACTAATACTGGTTGATTTATAAGTAATTCATTTTCTCCAACTGTCCACATCATTTGTACAGTTACTTGTGTGCTTACGGAAACCTCAAGTTTAACCTTTTCAATATTTGTATTTATTGGAACTGAAATATAAAAATTATTTCCAACAGTGCTATTTATTTTATCTCCAAGGCTCGAACCTGTTGTAACCTCATTTTGGCTTGAGTTTAATATTTTAACATTACCTAAGTTGTTTGTTCCATCTGTTATTGTAGCAGATAATGTATAAGCTGTATCATTATTTTTTTCAAGAATATATGGTCCTATAATATAGTTATTTCCTTGTATTTGTGCTTTTGCAGAGCTTGAATTTAAAGTTACTGGATTAGCAGTATTTTCTTTATAAGTATACCCTTCATTAGTTACTGCATTTATTGCTCCTTCTACTAAATATCTATAAATTGTATCTACTTCACCATCAACTAAATCTATTTCATATTTATCTGTTAAGTTTTCTCCATTAACCTTTAATTCTAATGCATCTGTAAATTGATTATGATAATCACCATCTGGGTTTGTAAAATACCAAATTGCTACTTGTTCTATAACCTCTACTATATCTTTTACTGCATTTGCCGGAATGCTTCCATTTCTAAATTTGCTATTAGACCATATTCCCGCTCTTTCTAAATACTCATCCATACTTTCACTTTTTGGATTATATATATGATCAAGAACCCAAACAAGTTCATTATATGTTGTCATGTCTGTTGGCAATTGGTTTCTGTATGCCCCAGTTATAGAATCTGGATTTTTTATGTCAAAATATTGCGTATATTGTACAACACTATTATCATATGATTCAGAGCCAAAACCCGGTCCACCTTTTAGACAATATATTACTGTTCCATCATCATTTTCTACATTGCCTGCTTGATTATACTTTACTATTTTAAAGACATTTTTTTTGTTAAATTCATAGGTACCGGTTTCTCTTGAAGTACTCTTTCCTTTTAAGCCTAAATACAGAGAACCTGTCGCTCCCTTTACTACATTAAGACTAAAAATCAAAGTTATTGCAATTATTATTCCTATTAAAATCTTATAATTTAACTTATATTTCATTTTTTACCCCTTTATTTAATTTTATCCATATTCTGTATATATTTTTTTACATTTTTATTTATATTATACTATATACCAATGAGAATTTTTTTGCAATATTTTTGGAAAAAAAAGAGACTTCCATTTGTCAATTTTGGGCGATTCTAATTGTCAATTGGGACGGTTCTATTTGACACTATTATGTGTCAAATAGAACCGTCCCAATTGACAATTTACAAAATATTAAATTACATATTTCTTAATTAAGAATACTCCTCCTGCTATTATAGCAAGTGTTCCGGCAGTTAAGCCAATGTATAATGGTGCGCTACCAGTTACCATTGTTAAGGCTACTGGTGCATCGTCTATATCATCTTCGCCTGGTACTTTGTTATTTGGAACCGAGTCTATATCTGGTGTATCGCTTTCATTGTAGTCTTCGCTTATTTCTGCTGTATTTATCATTACTCCCATGTTTTCTTCATCATTTATCCATGTTAGTATTACTTCTACTGTTGCACTTTCTCCTGGCTGTAAGATTGTATCTTTTAATTGGTCTGTTACTATTTTTCCGTCTACTTCTTTCCATAATGGGTTATCTGCTTGATTAAATTCTAGTCCATCTGGAATATAGTCAGATATTTCTGTTGCTGCTCCTGCTATTTCGCCTTCGTTTGTTATTCTTATTTGGTATTTAAATTTGATTATTGTGTTATCAATTCTGTTTTGGTTTAAGTCAACTCTTACTACTGGTTCTGGATCTTGTTCTGCATAATGTCCTGTGTCTTTTACTTTTTCTTGTCCATCTTCGATTAGTATAACTTGGCTTACCCATTTTCTTAATGCTAAATCAAAGTATTGTACATAGATTTTTTCTATATCTTGGTCATCTTCGCCCTCTATCCATTCATCTGGAGTTGAATCTATATCTGTTACGTCTTCGCCTTCGCTATCTGCATCATCACTTATTTGTGCTTGGTTTATTATTATTCTATCTGATGTGTTTGGTTCTGTTACTCTAAATGCTACTTTAACATCTTTGTAATCTGGTCCATCCATGGTTTCTGCGTTATATGCTTGTAATAAATTTTCGCCATTTGTAGTTTCATTTGCTTTAGATAAGTAGTCTGTTACAATATTTGCTGCACTATTTACATCTTGAGTTACATTACCATTTGCATCTAACATTACCCATCTGTATTCTTGGTTTACTTCATTTTCTGGTAAGAACACTAATCCTTCTGGAATATCATCTTTTATTTGTTCTGCATAACCTGACATTGTTCCTTCGTTGTAAACTCTAATCGTATATATAACAACATCATTTTGACATACTCTTACAGGATCTTTTGTGTGATTGTATGTGAAGTTTGTAATTAAATTTCCGTTTTCATCTGTCATACCATATTTGCTTGTGTCAACTTCAGGTTCTCTATTTGTTATTTCTTCATCATTTACACCTGTGATGAATTTTCTTAGAGCCAAGTCAAATTTTTGCAAAATAACTTTTTCAAAATCATCGTCATCTTCTTGACCTGGTATATATTGCACTCCTGAATTGATTTCATCATTTTTATAATTTGGTAAATCATTATCTGATGGTAATACTACATCCCTAACATTATCTCTATCTGTCAAATTAGATTCATTACTGTATTTTGTTATTTCTGCAATGTTTGTTATGTTTGTTAATGTTGGAGCTGTGTTTACAACTCTACATCTAATTTGAACATCTTTGTAACTTAAGCTATCTGTACTTGAGTCAAATGCAGGAATTATATTTTCCACATCATTTTCTCTAGATAATATATTTGTTCTAAGTGTTCTTTGTGTTTCATCTGATGAATCAATTATCCATCCATTTGCTGCATTTAATTCATCATCTACTATAAATTCTAAGTATGGTGGTAAATGATCTACTATTTCATCTACGTATCCATCAACTTGTCCTTCATTGTATACTCTAATTGTATATGTCACTATGTCGCCTGCCTCAACGCTTACAGGATTTTTGGTATGATTGTAGTTTGCTGTGGTTTCTCCTGAAAGTAATGGACTTACATCTACTACAGGCACTCTATTTGTTATTTCTCTATCATTTACAGCTGTAATAAATTTTCTTAAAGACAAATCAAAGTATTTACCTAACATAACTAGCTCTTCGTAGTCATCGTCATCTTCATAACCTTTTCCTTCTTCTGATGTTCCTGGTAAATAATTATCAACTTGATTCTCTGTTAAGTCTGATGGTGTTGAGTCTCTATCTAATTCTCCACCAGTAATGTCATGTGCCTTTTCTATTTCTGCAACATTTTTTAATGAAACATCTTGCTCTGTTGGTGACTTTGTTACTCTACATTCTATTTGTACATCTTCATAATCTATAGTATAATTTCCGCCACTTGGATCTTTATCAAATGCAGAAATTACTGTGTTTTTTAGATAATCTGTTGCAACCATAGTTTTTGTAGTCCCATTGTCTGGGCTAACCACTTGCCATCCATATCTGCTATTAATAGCGCTTTCGCTTGGATCAACTAACTCTAGTCCATCTGGTAAATAATCTACTATAGTATCTGCATATCCATCTATATCACCTTCATTGTAAATTCTTATTGTGTAAATTACTCTATCGTCTTTTTCTACAATCAATGGTGTTTTTGTATGTGTTTTTGTTGCTGTTGTACCATTATCAAAGTTTGCTGTTCCTGTTGCTAGAGCTCTTAAATCCTCTTGTGAAATTACTGGTTCACGACTTTGTTCTACTTGCGCTCCATTTATTGATGTAATAAATTTTCTTAACGCTAAGTCAAACTCTGGATTTGTTATTTGAATTGTGCTAGCATCTTCAAATTTTTGTTTATTTCTTGAAACTATTACAACAGGTTGATTGTATGCCAAATTGTTTGCACCAACTGACCAGAAAGTTTGCACTGTATTATAGTATTCTGCACTAACTTTTAAAGTAGCAGAACTAATATTTGATGATATAGGCACTCTAATGTAAAAGTTACTTCCTATTGTTGATTGTATTTTTTCTGCTAAAGTATTTCCTGTTTGTACTTCTTGTTTGTTTGAATCAAGTACTGTAGCATTTGCTATAGTTCCTGAAGTGCTGTATAATTCTGCACTTAATGTGTAGTCTGTATTTGTTAGTTCCTCTATTTTATATGGTCCAAGTATATAGTTTGAATTGTCCATTGTTAATGCTGCACCATTTTTAACAAAGTTTATTGGTGATGTACCAACATTTGAATCTTCATATGTGTAACCACCCTGTACAGCATCTATAGCCCCTTGTACCAAATAACTATAGATTTGATCTATTTCATTATCTACTAAATCAAGATGATATTTATCTCCTAAGCTTGTACCATCAACAGCTATTTCAACAGTTTCTGTCGAGTTATTATGATATGGATCACCTTCTGGGTTTGTAAAATACCAAATTGCAATTTGTTGAACACATTCTAATATGTCTTCAATTTCTTGACCATATGTTGCTGTATCTCTTAAGAAACTATCCTCTGAAACACCTGCATTATTTAACAAGTTTTCCTTTGATTCATTAGCTAGAGCAATTTCATCTGAAGTTGCACCTTCTTTTGCAGGTATATACAAATGATCTAATACCCATATTAGTTCATTATATGTTGTAGGATCTGTTGGTAATTGTTCTCTATATGGTGATTCTATTGCATCTGGATTTTTCATATTAAAATATTGTGTATAATTTACAATTGAATTTTGATATGATTCTGATCCAAATCCTGGTCCTGCTTTTATACAATAGATTGAATTATCTATTTGTGCTGAACCACTGCTGTTATTGTATTGCACTATTTTAAATATATCTTTTGAGTTAAAAGTATATTTTCCAGTTTCTCTATTTGTAGAATTTTCTCTTAGTCCTAAATAAATACCATTAGCATCACTTACAGCAAAAACAGTAGTAGTTAATGCTAAAACAGTGATTAGTAAGATACTTATAATTATTCCTAATTTTTTTATCATAATTTTACCTCTCTTTGCATATTATTATACACTTTATATTATATTATAAAACTTATGTAAAATCAATATACATTTTTTTATTTTTTGTAATAAAATCACTTGACATTTTGCTTAATTTTTGTTATTATAAATAACGTACTCATGCGGGAATAGCTCAGTTGATAGAGCGTCGCCTTGCCAAGGCGAAGGTCACGGGTTTGAGCCCCGCTTCCCGCTCCATAAAAAATCAAAAATATTTGTTTATTTATTTGAACAAATATTTTTAATTTTATTAAGCACTTTTAGTACTTTTTTATTTATTTTTTCATATAATTTATAAACGGCGATATAGCCAAGTGGTAAGGCACGAGTCTGCAAAACTCTGATCCCCGGTTCGAATCCGGGTGTCGCCTC
>CALXZV010000042.1 GCA_944393335.1 uncultured Clostridia bacterium
TCAAATTTTCAAAGGCAAAAAATTTTTATTAGATGTTAAAAAGAAAGATTATAGCAAAGAGCTGGAATATGGCGATTGTATAGCTTTTAATGCTACATATAACAAGCCAAATGGGCAAAGAAATTATGGCGGGTATGATTATTCTTTATATTTAAAAACTCAAAATATTTATGGAACTTTTGAAGGTTCACAAATAGAGCTTAAATCAAAAAATAAAGGAAGTTTTATTGGGAAAGGTATAATTTCATTTAAAGAATATATAAAAAGCATTTTAAAGGCAAATTTGGATGAAAATGAAGCTGAACTATGTATAGGGCTAGTCATAGGTGATAGAACAAATTTAGCAGAAGACATACAAGCAGATTTTAAAACATCTAATTTAACCCACATGCTTGCTGTTTCGGGTTCTCATTTTGTATATATAATTTTAGCAGTAACGTATATAAATAAATTTCTAAAACGCAAAAGAATAGGACAAATTTTAATGCTAATAGTTATAGTACTATTTATGAATTTAACTGGTAATACTGGCTCTGTTGTAAGGTCTGGAATAATGGCTTCTTTGGGAGTAGTAGCAAGCATAATTCATAGAAAATCTGATATATGGAACAATATGGCTATAGCAATGCTAATTCAAATTATATTAAATCCATATATAATATTTGATGTGGGAGTGCAGCTTTCTTATGGTGGAGTTATAGGAATTGTAGCTTTTAATAAAGTAGTAACTAATTTTATAGAACAATTAAATAATAAATTTAAAGATTCAATAAAAGTCAAAAATAAGAAAAATGAAAATATAAAATTACCCAATAATAATAGCATATGTAATGAAGCTAATATTAATGAAAATAATAATGGAAGAAAAGAAATAGCTAATAAAAGTTGGAACATAGGTGAAAGCATATGTAATTACATTAAAGAATCTATTAGTGTAACAATATCTGCAAATATAGTAATAATTCCAATAATGATGTATACTTTCAATACTATTTCACTTTCATTTGTGATTTCAAATTTGCTTGCTGGTGCAATACTTGGAATAATTGTACTATATGCATTTGCATTAATATTTTTATATATGATACTACATAATTTGATTTCTCCACTATTTATAATACTTAATTTAATGCTAAAATTATTAATATACATATCACATTGCTGTAGTTTAATCCCATTTTCAAAAATATATGTTGTTACTCCAAATATCATTTGGGTAGTACTTTTTTATATTATGCTTTATCTAAAAAATTCAGAAAAGTTTATTGTAAAATTTGCAAATTTTGCAAATAAGAATTCAAAAATAATGCTATTTAAAAAAGTTATTTCAATTTGCTTAATTGTAGTAATAGTAGCAAATTTTACATTTCCAATTATGGCATCTAAAAGGAACAACTTAGAAGTGAATTTTATCGATGTAGGACAGGGAGATAGTACTCTTATAAGAGTAAGTAATAAAACTATATTAATAGATGGAGGAGGGAGCTCATATGGAGAAACATTTGACGTAGGAGAAATGACATTGTTCCCTTATCTTTTAGACAGAGGAATAAGAACGATTGACTATGTTATAGTATCCCATTTTGACTCAGACCATTGCCAAGGACTTAATTTTGTTATGGAAAATATGAAAGTAAAAAATGCTATTATTTCAATTTTAGGGCAGGAATCAAGCGAATATGAGACATTTTTAAATTTAGCAAAAAAGCAAAACACAAATTTAATATATGTAAAAAAGGGAGATACTATAAGAATAGGAAAGAGCACAATAAAAATCTTATTTCCAGATAATGAGCCTATAACGGACAATGAAAAAAATAATAATGCACTTGTTTTTAAATTTATGTGGAAAAATATATCAATATTATTTACGGGAGATATTGAAGAAAAAGCGGAAAACAAGATATTAAACTTATATGAAGACAATTTGGAAGAGTTAAGAGCTACTATATTAAAAGTTGCACATCATGGTTCAAAAACATCGAGTACAAAGCAGTTTTTAGAAGCGGTAAAACCTAAAATAGCACTAATAGGAGTAGGCGAGGACAATAATTTTGGACATCCCAATAGTGGCGTAATTGAAAGACTTGAAAGTATAGGTTGCAAAATTTATAGAACAGACAAATGTGGAGAAATTAGTATAAGGTTTGACAAACAAGTAAAAATAATTAAACGTATAATTTAAACAATTTTGGAAAAAATATACTCATAAGATAATTTGGAAAAAAGCAAAAACTGTTATAAGATTTTGCCAATTAAAGAATTTGGAGATGAGTATATGAAAAAATCAACAATTGTTATTTTAGTTTGTATTGCGATAGTTTTAGGCATGGTAAGTGGAATAATGTATGCAATAATAGATAGAAACAACTTGCAAGAAGCTCAAATAAATGAAATAAGAAAATTAAATGAGTTGATTGAAGCAAATATAGTAAAAGTTAATGAAATACAAGAAGATGTAGTTGCTACAAGTGGGTCAGATGTTAAACTTTCGCCTAATGCGTACATTATTTTTGAAAAACATTATATTGATTGTGGACATACAATTATAGAAAAGAGACAAATAAATGATGATGAAGTAAATAAAGATGAAGAGTATTTTAAAAATGCATATAGTGATTGGGAGATAGAAAGTTTTTCTGCAAATGAAGTAAAATTATATAAGGAGTTTCAAGGAAATTGTGATGAACATTATTTAATTACAGTTAATGATGAAAATATAGTGGTTTATTCTGTTGATGAAGATGGAAATAAGACTTTAAAGGAAGAAACTGATATACCTGTGCAGTACTTGCCAGAGGAAGACGTTGAACTTCTAAAAAAAGGAATTACAGCTTATGGACAAAATGAACTTGCAAAAAAGCTAGAGGACTTTGAATAAGTCCTCTATTTATTTCTAACATTTTTTTCAGGTACAGTTGCCGACTGCTTTTTTAATTCTTCTTTATTTGGTAAATATCCTTTGCCATAAAAGTACATAAAATACTTAATAAGTGAAAATAGGGCAAAGACTACAGCTAAAGCATAAATGTAAATATCAAATCTGTACAAACCAAATATTTTTATTATGCATGAACTTACTACAGCAATATAAATTAAAACTGTTGTAAGTTTTCCATACCATTTACTTGAAACCACCAAACTTTTGCCATAAAGGAATGATGCGCCAGCAATCATAACAGTTTCTTTCAATACTAATACAACAACTATCCACCAAGGAATAACGTTTTTAATAGCAAGTGTTACAAGAACAGAAAGCTGTGTAAGCTTGTCTGCAAGTGGATCCATAAGCTTTCCAAAATCTGAAATTGCATTGTATTTTCTAGCAATTTTTCCATCTAGCACATCTGTAAGTGATGAAAGTGTAAAAAGAATTAGAGCTAACAAATAATTGTCATAAGCGAGTGCTGCTACAATAGATGGTATAAATATAAATCTAATTATTGTTAAAATATTTGGTATGTGTTTTATCATTGAAATCTTTCCTTTCTCTAGGTGGTGTTGTCAAATGGGACGGTTCTATTTGACAACATTATTGTATAAAAAATGAATATCAAAAGTTGACAACTTCCCATTTGACAATTAATCTTTTACACTAAAACTTAGTTTGTCATCTTTTAAATCAATATATACTTTTTGTCCAATTTTTAGTTCATTTTTTAGTAACATATCCGAAAGCTCATCTTCAACATATCTTTGAACAGCTCTTCTTAAAGGTCTTGCGCCATATTTGATGTCCGTGCCTTTTTGTAATAAATATTTTTTAGCTTCATCTGAAACGTACATTTTAATGTTTTTATCATTTAAAACGTTTTGAGTATCTGCAAGCATTAAATCAACTATTTGCATTAATTCGTCATTACTTAAAGGATTAAATATTACTATTTCGTCTACTCTATTTAAAAATTCAGGTCTAAATGTTTCTTTTAAGCTGTCTAAAACTTTATTTTTAGCATATGTACTTGTTCCAAAACCTATTGAATTCATGTTTTGGTTAGAACCTGCATTTGATGTCATTATAATTATTGTATTTTCAAAGCTTACTGTATTGCCTTGAGCATCTGTTAATCTACCATCATCTAAAACTTGTAACAAAATATTAAATACATCACTATGAGCTTTTTCTATTTCGTCAAGTAAAACTATAGAATATGGATGTCTTTTAACTTTTTCGGTTAGTTGACCTGCATCATCATAACCTACATATCCTGGAGGAGCACCTATAAGTTTTGCAGTTGAGTTGCTTTCCATATATTCGGACATATCTATTCTAATTATGCTATCTTCACTACCAAAGACCTCTGAGGCTAGAGCTTTTGCAAGTTCTGTTTTACCAACACCAGTAGGACCAACAAATATAAATGAAGGTGGTCTTTTTGTGCTTTTTAAGCCTGCTCTGTTTCTTCTAATAGCACGTGCAACTGCTGATACAGCTTCATTTTGACCAATAACACGTTTATGAAGGTTGTCCTCCAAAGATAATAGCTTTTGAGTTTCTTCTTCAGTAAGCTTTTGAACTGGTATTTTGGTCCAATTTTCGATTACTCTAGCAATATCTTGAACAGTTAAAACTACTGGTTTCATGCGCTTTTCAATTGCTTCAATTTGCTCTGTTAAAGAGCATTCTTGAGTTTTTAGCTCAGCAGCTTTTTTATAATCTTCTGTAGAATCAGCTTCTGCAGCGGCTTCTTTTTGGGCTTGAACATCAGATAATTTATTTTTAAGTATCTCTAAGTCGTATAAATCTTTGTTATTTAGATTAATTCTAGAACAAGCTTCATCTAAGACGTCTATAGCTTTGTCTGGTAAAAATCTATCATGTATGTATTTCTCTGACATAATTACAGTTTGGCGAATAACGTCATCTGGTATTTGAACTTTGTGATAATCTTCATAATATTTTTTTATACCTTTTAATATTTCTATACTATCTGAAACAGATGGCTCTTCGACCATTACTGGTTGAAATCTTCTCTCTAAAGCTGAATCTTTTTCAATATATTTTCTGTATTCATTTAAAGTAGTTGTACCAATAACTTGAATTGTACCATTGGCTAGAGAAGGTTTTAAAATGTTTGCTGCATTCATTGAGTGGTCTGCATCACCAGCACCTATTATATTATGTATTTCATCTATTACTAAAATTATATTGCCAGCAGCTTTGCATTCTTCTATAATACCTTTCATTCTTGCCTCAAATTGACCTCTAAATTGTGTACCTGCGACAATGGCTGTCATATCTAGTAAAAATACTTCTTTGTTTAAAAGTTTAGCAGGAACATTGCCTTCAGCAATTCTTATGGCCAAACCTTGTGCAATAGCTGTTTTACCAACACCCGGCTCACCAATTAGGCAAGGATTATTTTTCGTTCTTCTATTTAATATTTGTATAACTCTTGCAATTTCCTTTTCTCTACCAATAACTCTGTCTATTTCGTTATTTCTAGCCTTATTAGTTAAATTTGTACCATATGTATAAAGTGTTTTTAATTTTTTATTAGCTTTTTTGTCTTCTTTAACTGCTTGGCGAGTTTGAGAATTATTGTTATTATTATTTGAGCCATTACCACCAAACATACCAGAGAATATAGATCCTAGAGGAACGGCAAATCCTTTTGGTCCATCTGCATTTTCGTCTGAGTCTTCACTATTTGCCATTTCTTCAGCCATTTTGTTTAAGTCTTCTTCTGAAATACCTTGAATAGCAAGGTTTCCTGATAAATCTTTAAACATAGAATTAAGCTGTTCTGTCATATTATTTAAATCGCTTTCAGAAAGATTTGATGTGTTTGAAAAAGCATTTAAAGGATTAATGCCTCTTTTTTTAGCACAATCATAACAATATCCCTCTGTCTTCATTTTGCCGTCTTTGTCTTGTATATTAACAAATATAACGGCTGTATTTTTTTTACAATCTGAACATAACATATTTGTATTCTCCAATCTATTTTTGTGTGCAAATAAAGTGCACTAAAATTTCTTTTTTAAAATTATATATGAAAATCAAATTTCATATGTATACATATTATATAATACATTAAAATGCCAAAATAGTCAAACATTTTAGCGGTTTTAAATGTGAATTTTGTGTGTGCAAAGTTAATGTTAAGTAAGAATATTGATTAAAAGTCAAAATATATGTTTTAGAGCATTATCTTTTTTCATAAAAAATTGATTATCTAATTACTATATGGTATAATTTGAAACAGAAAGGGTGAAATTATGATGAATACAAAAACAATTAGATATATATTATATGTAGTTATAATTATTTTTTGCGTTGTAGCAATTGGTCTAGGCGTATATGCTCAGTTTTTTACAAAAGAACCAGTACAAGATGCTTATGGAAACGACATATCTGCAGGAGGCAATATAGTTACAGCACAAGATGTAAATCAGTCATTTATAGATTTGTTTACAAATGAGTTTTATTCAAATTATGATGAAAGTACAATAACAAAAGTAGATGATACAAAAGAACTTGTATATACATTTTATTCAGATAATCAAACAGTAGAAGGAAAATATAGCATGAATATTAATATTCCTGTTATAAATATACAAAGCGATGTGGTTACAGTATTTAATAATTTAACACAAAGTATATTTGTAGACAAAATAAATTCAGTAATGGCAGGAACAAGTGTGTATACAATATATAACCTAGATTACACAGCATATGTTAATAACAATCTTTTGTCTGTTGCAATAAAAGCAACAATAAAAGAAGGAGACAACCCACAAAGAGTTATAGTTCAAACATACAATTATGATTTACAAACAGATAGCGCTGTTACATTAAAAGAGATTTTAGAAGATAGAGATATTGACGAAACAGTAGTAGAAAATAGAATAAAAACAGTGGTACAAAATGCAAGCAATGATGCAAATAAAATGGCAGAGTCAGGTTACACAGTTTATCAGAGAAATGTAAATGATGAAATGTATCAAATAGATAATATAACAAACTTTATAGAAGGGCCAAATGGAGAATTGTATATTATCTTTGCTTATGGAAATAATAACTACACTTCAGAAATGGATATTATAGAAATTTAATGGTAAAAATTCTAAGAAACAATTTTGACAAAAAAACTAAGGAATAAAAAATTAAATAGCAATATAATAAATATATTAATGGAGCAATATATGAAGAAAAAAGAATTTACTTTTCATAACATAATTTGGTATATGATTTTGTTTAGTATACTAGGATTATTAATAGAAACACAACATATCAAATAAATGGTAGAGTTTCACTTACCTATACAGTATTTTGGGGAATTTTAGTGGTATTATTAATAAGATATATTAAACCACAAATTGATAAAGTTATTAATAAAATACCATCGAAACCTTGGGATAAGATTATAACCGCTTTTTTGATAGTAGACATTGCTTTAACAATTTTAGGAGTTACAGTTTATATGAATAGGGCAGAAAAAAGATATAATGATAAGCAAATTAATGAAACAGTGTTAGATAAAATATTTAATGATAATTTAATGTTGTTTATATTTCCTAATTTAAGACTTACAGATGAAACAGGTAATTCAGTAATGGTAAGAGATATACTAAATTGAGTTACAGATTAGTATTTATGACATGATTGCTAAATTGTAACTAATCAAACAGAAAAATTAACTTTTTTTACTATGAAGATTGACAAATACAAAAATTAAATGTATAAAAATAATAGTAAAGAGAAAAATAAACATAAATAATGATAAAACCATTGATGCTATAGAGAGAGTAGTATTTTAAAGACCACAATATTTTCTAATATTGTAGAAGTTTTAATATACAAAAATAAAGTAAATAAATTGGTAATGAAAACTATGTATTTTAGGTGTATGTAAAATATGCTTAAGGTGCATAGTTTTTTGTATTTGAGTGTCAACTAAAACGGCCTATTTTTGAGCGTCATGTTGTCAGCAACTCAACGAAAAATTAATAACGAAATGAAAAGATGAAGAGGTAGAAAAAAATGAAAAAATTAAATGGTAAGCAAAAATTAATAGGAGACATAGCAGTAATTTTTGTTGCAGTAATACTAGCAAAAGTAATTAAAATAAATGTAGTAAGCAATAATGATCAAATTGCAAATGAAGGGTATGCGGCAACGACTGCAAATGCAGGTTCAAGCTTAATATCTAATTACATATTGGAATAACAATAACTGAAATAACAGGAAAAATGGACTTTCTTAATACAAATGATGCTATGGCAACAGCAGAAGATATAGCTTGGGGAAAAGAAGCATATGCAAGAGGAGAAAGAATAGTAGGAACAATGAATTTACCTCCAATAGAAGAATTAAATGGCAATATGGTGTATGCAAATTTTGAAGGAGATGGAATAGCTGATGGTATAATATTTGCAGATTTAAAAGTAGGAAAACGAGGTGATGGACTATGGGGGAGATTCTTAGGGAGACTATACAATACCGACAGAAGAAGGATTAAAAGAACATTATGTAGTAAATGAAAATTTTACAAAACCAAAGTTTGGAAACTTAATAGGAGAATTAATAGCCGGTATTAGGGACAAATGGAAAAATAGATTTTTTGAAATGTGACTAGATGCTATAGACTCAAATACTCACTATTGGTGGAAAAATGTTTATGGACATTTAGATTCAACCTATAACATAGGTATATCGACAAATGATTTTGATGTAGCAGGAGTAGAGCCAACAGGTTTGGTAAATACAAGAAGAATGGTGAAATGTTATGCAAACAAATGGAACGACAGTAGAACAAGGCACTAACAATATGAGGGGACTAATAAAAAATGAATATGAAGCAGACTGGTTTGTACCATTAAAGAGTGAGTGGTCAGCATTTGGAGGTGAGGTATTAGAACTAAATAATATTACGTCAAGCAATTATAGTGATTATAAACTTAGTCCTTGGCGCTGGTTGTCTTCACAGTACAATACCAACAACGTATATAACGCAAATTTTAACAACGGATACATGAAGGACAACAACGTGAATAACAACGACTATGTGTGCTTGACCACGAGTTTCATTATATTAAAATTCCTCCTTCATTATTGAAGAATGGAAATTTATATTGTTGATTAATGGAGTAAATATAATAAATTCATAAGAGCTTTTGTAAAGAAATTAATCTGTAAATTGTGACTTGATTTCGTAAAAAGTTAGGGCTCTTTGACAAAAAAATTTACATAATATTTGATTTAAAACAAAAATTATGATAAAATATGTAAGCAGTAAAAGACGAAGTAAGTGGAGGACTAATGGAAACAACAAAAAAGAGAAGAAATAAATCAAACAAATATGAAGAAAAACGCTTAAAACAAAAATCAGGACCAAAACATGCAAAATCAAAAAACGAAAACTTTGTAGAATCAAAAGCATTAGTGCCTGTAAAAAAAGAAAACAAATTATTATACATATTAAAAAATAATTTAATTTTTATAATAGGAAGCTTGCTACTTGTTCATAAAGGGCTACTTATAAATTATTTATTAAACCTTCAATTTGAACCTAAAATAATATTATTTATACTAAGTTCAGCAATGCTAATTATGTGCCCTACAATAAATCATAAAAACAAATTTGGCTACCTATATATGAACATTGTTTACTTTATAATAACACTAGTAATTTATGCAGATTTTTTGTACTATGGTTATTCAACAAATTTTCTATCACTTTATCAAATAG
>CALXZV010000043.1 GCA_944393335.1 uncultured Clostridia bacterium
TATGCAATAGCCAGTAGCAAAGATTATGATGAATTTATACAAATATTAAAAGACTTAGATTATATTATAACTGATAGGAACAACTCTCTATCTATTAGACGAGAACCATATAAAAGAAACACAAGAATTGAAAAGCAATTTGGTAAAAATTATTCTAAAAACAATATCTTTAAAAGAATATTAGAAACTCAAGCCACCTTTCCTTATTCTCCAAATCCATATTTACTAATAAACAGGACTTATAAATCTTGTAATAATATAAGAGAAAAATACCATCCTCGAAAAGGCACTATTTTATACCTAATATTTCATTATAAGAAATTATTTGGCATAAAGACAGAAAATGACTTAAAATCTAATTTAACAAGAATAACACCAGAATTAATAAGAGAAATTAAAAAAATGGATGAATATTCTAATCAAGCAAAATTATTAGCCACTAATAATATAAACACAGAAGAAGAACTCCTTAACTTTGAAAAAAGTATTTACGAAAAAATTAATCCTTTAAAAAGTGAAAGAGAAAATTTATGGAAGAAACACAAAAAAGCAAAAACTGATGCTGAAAAAAAAGATATTGAAAAACAAATTATAGATATTTCTAAAAATATTACACCTCTTGCAGAACAAATAAAATGTTGTAACAATATAACAAATAGACTAAGCAAGATTAAAAATTTTGAACTTAAGAATAGTTTAGAAATTGAACATTTTGAAAATGAAACTCAAAAAATATACAAAGAAAAATAATGAGGAACATTAATTGATGCTCCTCTATTTTTTTCTATAAATATTCTCTCATTTTTAAAATAGATCTTCTTAAATCATCTATCTTTGCTACTCCATTTTCGCTTCTATGATGAATTTGGTTTCTAATATATGTATGTAAAGATACTTGATTCTCTATTCCTCTATATGGATATAATGGCTTTTCATGATTCTTTTGAATAAAAAATTCATTATCAAATGTTTTTATATTTTTATCTTCAGCGTATTTAAATTTTAACTCTTCATACAATTCATTATGATATTCCTCAGTTGGTAAGCCAAAAGCCAAATAATTAGTTTCATTACTTGAAATATAAGGTAATTTCCTATCTTCAAATTTTTTCACTTTCCTATCTTTCTTTAATACTATATTTTTAACATCTTCATAATATGCTATTTGTTTAACAAGTAATGGAGAATGTGTAGTCAATATTACTTGAGATTCTTTAGAAATCTCTATCACAAATTCAATAAACTTTTCCTGTAGCTTTGGATGCAAGTGAAGTTCTGGTTCATCAATAAGTATAATTAGTCTTTTTCCTTTTTGTTTAGACATGTAATACGAATAAATCAAAGAAAAAATCATCTCATAACCAGATCCCAAATCTGATAAATCAATTTGTAAATTATTATCAGTTTCTAAAACAAATTTGGCATTTTTAAATGGCTTATAATTATCTATGAAATCTAATTTTAAATTATAACCACTTATCTCAGAAAATTTATTAACTGCATCTTCTAAAAATTCATTTTGTAAACCTTTTTTTATTAAATCATTTAATCCTAAATTTAAGTTTTGCATTTCTTCATTTTGCTTATAATATTGAAAATTAAAATCTTCCATTATTCTATCAAATCGTGTAGAGTTATACACACCTGGTCTTATCTGATATAAACGATTTTTATCTAAATACAATACATCACTTCCACTAAATCTCTTTGTTCCAAATGAGTTTGTAACTGCTACTCTTAAATCTGGTGAGCTAGGCTTTGGTTTGTCTGGATCAACACTAATATAAAACTGATCAGTAACTGTAAGCGAAAGTAATTTATTTTTATTTTTTCTTTCTCTTGTTTTTCCAATAAATTTAAAACCTATAGACTCAAATTCAGTATTAGGAAATGTTCCTTTTACAATAAATTTTTTATCTGCTTCAACTACAATCTCTGTTTCATTATTAGGGTTATTCATATCATTAATAGTAAAGCTATCCATTTTGTATTCTAATAATGTTAGAGATATGGCATCCAATATTGTTGTTTTTCCACAACCATTTTCTCCAACGATTACAGTTAATCCAGTTCCACATTTTTTATCATCTGGAATATTTAAATCTATATTAAAATCATCTTCCGTTTGGAATAATTTATAATTTTTTATATTCAATTTAGATATAAACATTCAATAAATTCCTTTCTATTTTTCTTCTTTTATTATCTTTTCATACATTTTCATTAATTCAGCAACACAATCTGATTCTGTCATATGCTTCCACTCAAATTCATAAGCCTCCATTACTGCTATATCATTTTGTTGATGTGCTTTTCTTAATTCCTTTGGCATTAAATTTTCGTTATACAAATCGGCTAAACTACTTTCAGAATATAATTTTCTTGCATTTAAAATATTTTGTGCTGTTTTTTCTATTTTTTGCTTTTGTATATTGTTAGGTAATGGCCAAGGAAAATTATTGTATACTATACTAGCTGAATATCTATAATCACTTTTTATTCTTCCAGCAATTGCTCTCATCCATGAATTATGTACATTTGACATCATTATACCAAAATCATATAAAGATGCTGAAGGAATTAACAAATTTGCATCTCCACATATAATATTTGCTCCCATATATCCTATTGGAATATATCTTCTATTTTCTGACGAATGTCTTGGAACAACAAGATAATTTGTTTTTGGTTGTCTAATTTCTCCAAACAAAGTTGGAATATCTGCAAGTTTTCTTGTAGACTCTCTGTTGCTACTTGCTCTTAATTCTCTCACCTTTTTTACTGCATCATAAATAGGAGGAACCCTTTTTATAATTTCAGGTGATACATTTTCTAACCATAAACACCATCTAGATTTATTATGCAAAAACTCAGTAGCACCAATAAATTTTCTAAACATATTTTTACTTTCAGGATATTTACTAATAATTTCTTTGACCTCTTCATCAGAATAATTACTTAAATATCCTCCATCATTTGGCATACTACCAAAGTCCATAGCAGGGACATTACAAATTGGTTTCTTTTTATTTTCAATAAAAATATTAGGTGCATCAATCAAATAGCCATTAATATTAGCAACTATATTTTTTGTAGTATTATTGTAGATTACTTTTTCAGCTTTATTTATATTGCTAAATCCAATGATAACACAATGTACCGCGGCCTTTTCTTTAGCTTCGCTATTCCATTTAAAAGTTCTCCAAGCAAAGTCTATATTAACATTTACTCCAAGAATATTTTTCCACAATAATGGTACTTGTTCTCCTTGACTTATTGAGTTAGTTGAAACAAATGCAACTTTAATTTTAGTATTTTGAATGTATTCAAAAGCTTTCTTATACCAAGCAGTTACATAATCTAGATTACCAAGTCCTTTTATTTTTCCAAAAACTTTTTGCATGTCTTGTTTTTGGTTTTCATCCATTAATCTTGCTCCAACAAAAGGTGGATTTCCCATTATATAATTTAAGTTTTCTTTTGGCACTACTTCTTCCCAATTTATTCTTAAAGCATTGGCTTCAATTATATTTGTATAAGATTTTAATGGTAAAAAATCCAAATTTATATGTAATATACTTTCAGTTTCTTTCATCATTTGAGATTCTGCTATCCATAACGCTGTCTTTGCAACAGTTACAGCAAAATCATTTATTTCTATTCCGTAGAATTGACTTATTGAAACTTTAATTGGATTATTATTTTCATCTCCAAAACCTATTTGTCCACCTTGATAAAGTTCTAATACTTTATTTTCTAACCTTCTTAGAGAAAGATAGGTTTCTGTCAAGAAATTTCCTGAACCACAAGCTGGATCTAAAAATTTTAAATTAGCCAATTTTTCTTGATACTTTAGCAATTTATTCTTTTTAGTTTTTAATACCTTTTCTTCTTCGATTTCTTTTAATTCTGCCTTTAAATCATTTAAAAACAGTGGGTCTATAACTTTATGTATGTTTTCAATAGATGTATAATGCATACCTCCAGAACGTCTAGTTTCTGGATTTAATGTACTTTCAAAAACAGCTCCAAAAATCGTTGGGGAAATATCATTCCAATCAAATTCTTCACTAGCTTTTGATAAAATCAATTCTTTAACATTTTCTGTTAATCTAGGAACTTCTATATTCTCATCAGCAAATAATCCTCCATTAACATATGGAAATTGTGCTAAATCCTCTTTCATGTAAGGATCTCTATCTTCTATTTTTGTATCTAAAACTTTAAAAAGTTCAATTAAAGCTTCTCTTAAATCATCTGCTTCAAATTTATTTAAGTAATCATGAAACATTCCATGTTTTCCAAAAAGTCCAGCATCTTCAGCATATAGACAGAATACTAATCTTACGCATAACGCATTCAAACTTTTTAAACTGTGTTCATCATTTGGGTTTATATATAAAGGTAAAATTTTGTCATAAAGTTTTCCTACTATTTCTCCAGCTTGTATTGAAACTTCCATTTCCTTTTTTAAGTTTTCATTACCTTTATCAACAATAAATTGTAATCTATAATATTCTTTAGGCAAATTTTCTAATAACACTTCTTGTGGCTCTCCATTTGGATTTTCCATATCATATATTAGAAAAGATTTAAAATTACATGTAATTACATACTTTGGATGTCTTGATACTGGCAATTCTGCTATATATTTTTTAGCCTGTTGAAATGGTGTTAATAAAGATCCATCTGACTGCTTTATTGCTTTTCTTAAATCTTTATCGATACTTTTTTGCTCAATTAAAACTCTAGTTGTTGGAATATAACCATCAATAAATCCTGTATTCTTATCGATATGTACTTGATCTTCAAATTCTATAAATTCAGTTGGTCTTTCTACTCCATATACTTCACTTAATAGTTGTAACCAAAATGATTGACTTTGACCTTTTTCATATCCTTTATCTTTCCAAAATTCCGCAAATTCTTTTGCTTTTTGAGCTTGTTCATTCATTTTCATATATATCTTGCTCCTTATTTTACAAATTCATAATTATCTGTTGGTAATTTTGCTCCACTTCTCTTTAATAATTCAAATGCATCATATTCAGTCATTCCATAAGTTTTTAAAATTTCTTTAATTTCTGGTCTTGTAGGTTCTGGTAACCTAGCTGCAAAGTTAGCAAATAATTTTGGATTATCATATAAAGCATTAATTTGAGGAAATGCAACTAATAATTTAAAACCATGTTTTTGCGCTTCTTTTACATTTTCTAAAATATATTTAAAATAATATTTATCATTTTCTTTGTATAATTCTGCTACTTTATATTTATTTCCTGTTTTTACATCTGTCCATACTAAATATACTAAATCCCTTTCCATTTTTACACCCCATCTTTCAAATCATATATTTTTAACATTATTTTTCTTCTTTCTAACAAATACATTTTTAATAATTTTTTCATATCCTTATTTATTATATCAGTATCAAAGTTTTCTATAATATCGTTAATATTTTTTTCATTTATATTATTCTTTATTAATTTTATATATCCTACAGTTTCATTATAATAATTTTCTTTTATCTTTTCTAATAGTTCAAATTGTCTAATCGGTCTTTTATTATCCCAACCTATAGCTGATTTTGATTTTGTATTTACCAATGCTTCAAATTTCATCTTATCTTTAAAGAATATAGTTAAATCATTGTTATTCTCATATGCACATAATGATGAACCATTATCATATAATGGGCAAATACCAACATTTATGTCATTGTCATTTATTTCATACTTAATTCCCCAATTACTATGATGTCTATCACTATTTCCTATTAATACATCAAAAATTGCTACCTTTAAAAAATCTTTAAATTCGATTAAATGCGCTATACTTTTTTGAATCATTTGTATAGAATATTGAGTATTTGTAAATGGATCTTGTAATTTATCTTTATCATAATATGGATATTCTGCTAGAATAAATTCCACTCCTTCTACAAACGCAATAATTTTATCTGATATTATGTTATAACTCATTGAGCCTATTCTTCCCATATAAGTTCCAATTTCTACTTTAGCACACTCTACATTTATTAATTTTCCAATTTCTGATGCTAATTTTTCAGCCCAATACTCTCCAGTTACTATTTCCTTTTCCTTATTCTTTATTTTTGGAAATTTAAAAATTCCCTTTTCATCTGTTTGTGGATTGATAAGCCACACTTTTTCACTAGCACCACTACCAAATCTTCCAGATCCTTTATCTTCTATCCAATTATCAAATCTTTTAATTTCAAACATTTATTGCCTCCTATCTATTTATTATGTTATTTTTTAAATGTTCTATTGGATATTTAGAGAACTCTTTCTTAGTTTTTTCATCTAGTTTCCTATAATAATAACTAATATCCGATTTGTTTTCAAGTAATATAGAAATTCCATACATCAACTTTATGTCATTGTTTTCTTCTTTTTTTATTCTATAGAGCTTTTCTATTTCATCTTCTGTAAATTCTCTTTTTCTTCTAATTAATTGGATTTTATTAACTATATAAATACTTTCATTCGGTTTCCATTCTATTAATTTATCTATAAATTCTTTTGCTAATTGATAAAATTCTTCTTTTTTCGTTTTATCATAACTATTTATACAGGATAAAGCTAATAAATTCATACATTCTCTATTTATATCATTATTTTCACAATATTCTATAGATGTACTTACTGAACTTTTATTATAATTTAGTATATCTTCAAAATTCAAAGCATCTATCAACAAACTATAAGGACAAATTTTAATATATTCCTTTTCGCTTTTTTCCATAAAAACAAACTTATGAGATATGTTGTCAAAAAAATTATAAACCTTAATTTCTTTTTTACCCCTATTTAAAAACAATACTAAAGTCTTTCCACATATCTTTATTAAATGTAATCCTGAAGCATCTATTTTTTTTATTGTTTCTCTATCATTTTCCATTAATTTATTAAAATGCTCCATATTTAAATAGTCATTACTTCTAAACGGCAAAAATTTATCCTCTAAAACTATATTTATCTTCTTTAAGTTATCTTTAAATTTTTCAATAATATGTAATTTTTTCTTTAATGTAACTGTTAACTTTTCATAATTATTTTCTGTTATTTCTAAAATCATTAAAATAAATTTCATATCATTTATTATTTTATTAATAGTTCCTTGAAATTTAAAATTAATTTTTCCAGTATCAGCATTAAGTAAAATATTTTCTCCGTATTGATATAATATTGCATCTTCCTCTATAATTCTTTTAACATAATCATAAAATTTAATACCTTTCAAGACAATAGGAGTATTTATTATTTCTATTGCACCGATTTTTCCACCTTCAGGCATTATAGCAGGGACAAGTCCTTCATTATCATTCAATTTTACATATATATATACTTTATCTTTTAAATAATCATCTTTATCTTCTCTAAAATCCTGAACAAAAAATTCAAGAGGTTTCTTGGTTTCATCTAATATCACTATTCTTTTTCCAATTTGCATATCTCTAGCCTTTAAGAACTCAAGACATTTTTTCTTCAACATGTTTTTTTGATTAGAATCTATAGGATAAATATCTATTGACTTAGTTTCTTGCGTTGTTTTTATCGTCATAAATATCTTTTGTAAATCTACTGGTAACAAATATCTGTAAAATATCTTTTTTTCTAAATTATCTTTTTGTATTTGCACAACAAAGAATAATACTCCTAAAGGATTTTTGGTATAATTTTCTAAATGTGTAACCTCTATAGGAAATTTTGAATTTCCCTTTTTTATCTCATCAACACATGTTCCTTTTACTTGTACATCTATATAGCCAATCCATTCATTTCCTTTTTCACTTGCATTATTCATTACTTCTATCCTTCCATCATATGAAATGCCCTTATCTTTTGTTGTAATCCCACTTGCATCAAATATTCCTTTATAATTATTTAATTCTTGTTGTAAAAAAATAGCTCCCTCATGTTCTGCCCATTTTCGACTGAACATCACATTTATTCCATCTTCATCTTCCAACATTTTATCAATTTTAGATAAATTATTACTCTTTATTGTATCTATATCCATATTTTACTCCTTATTTTTAGCTCTACTCTTATAAACATTAGCCTGATTTCTACATTGTGGACTACAGTATTCAGCTTTTAAGTTTTGAGAAGCAAATGGTTTGCCACAATGTTTACACTTCTTAACAGTCTTTCTTTCAGTAGTTTCATTTAAAGCAAACATTGTATCTATTGCAAGTTTTAAAGAATTAAAATTCCATTCTAAAACAGGCTTATCTTCTTTATTCTTTCCCATTAATATTTTAAAAGCAATTTTTGATGGATTAAATTCTTTTATTCTAGTATCATATATCTGCTTTGTATAAGCATCTTGGGCTTTGCTGTAATTTTCTATTGCTTCAAATGTTAAATACAATGTTCTAGCATAGTGCATTATCCAAATCAAACACTCAGAATATGCCCTTGAAAAAACTACTGCATACTCTGCTGGTCTATCTATAATAGCAAGTGGATTCATTTCGTTCTCAACTGATAAATCTAAAATCTCTCCTCTTGCATTTTTCTTCATAATAACTTTTTGTTTTTTCTTACACTTTAAAAATAACTTTATGTATTCATCTGTTGGTAATGTTTCTTTTTCACTAACCAAATTACCACTTGGTAAATAAACTTTATTTTGCTTAACAATATCAGTATTTAATGGTAAATATGTCAATTCTCCTAATAAGCCATACTTTTCTACAAACTCCATAATCTTTTTATTAGATGCTTCTATCTCATTTTTCTCAACACATCTGCCTATCATTAAAATATCTACTAATATGTCATCTGCTAAATCAAATGGATCATACATAATAATCTTAGAATTTTCTTTTGGTGTAATATAATGTTTTTCATCTATTTCCTTTATTTCATAACCGTCATATCTAAACCAAAAAGTCCTGAAATTTTCTTCATTATCCTTTCTCATTTTCACTCTCCTAAAAATTTTTTAAAAAATTTATCTGTAATACTTGACAAATATGAACTATTACTTTATAATGTAATTACTACTTAATAGTAATTATTACATTTACTAATTGTTAAATACAATTAAGATATTACTATTATATAGTTTTTATAGATAATAGTCAAGTTTTGTTTGAGAATTTTAACAAAAACCCTAGAGGCTTTTTGTATCTAAAAATCAACAAGCAAAAATACAACCAAAAGAAAGGAGTATATTTTATGAGCAAGAAAGAAACAATTTTAGATTTATACTTTAATAAACACTTAAAACAAAAAGAAATTGCAAATCAAGTTGGAACATCTCAGCAATATATATCTAAAATTATAAAAACAGATGAAAGATATAATGAAGAAAAAAGTTCTAGAAAATCTATTAATGCAGAAAAAAGAAAAATTGCACAAGCAGAATATCAAAAAAATTATATTAGAACTAAGAAGAATGATATTGCTTACGAAGAATTACAAGCTATTCATACACAAGATGCAATGGAGCTTTCATATAATGCTCATCATCTTTCAGATTATGACTGTAAAAAAGCTAATTCTAGTGTTTATGAATATG
>CALXZV010000044.1 GCA_944393335.1 uncultured Clostridia bacterium
AAAGTAAATAAAAAAATAAAAAATTTTTTTTGAAAAATCTATTGACTTTTGTTAGCAAGTTTATGTGAACATAGAATTAAAACTATGCTTTTTAGACGTATGCAAAATGTCTAATTAGGCATAGTTTTTTTGTGTGTCAATTGGGACGGTTCTGATTGACACAAAATATTGTCGAATAGAACCGTCCCAATTGACACAATTGACAACTGACAAAAACAAAATAAAGGAAATGGAAAATAAAAATAATGAAAAAACTAAGTAAGAAAACAATAATTCTTATATCAATAATATTAGTTGCTATTATTATAGGGATAACAGTAAGTTTAAATGTTATAAAAATAAACATTGCTAATAGTAAATACAATACAGCAAATAACAATTCAAACAGTGCTAATGTATTGCCTGAATATATAAGAAAGGGTATAACTCTAGGAGGAGTTACAGGAACTCTAGAAGACCTAGATACTTCCGATGCCACAGCAACAGAGTGGGATTAGCCTATGGCAAAACAGCATATGTAAATGGAGAAAAAATAACAGGACTATTTGTACCAAGAGATAGCCTAAAAATTGAAGAATATGTAGAATACACACCAGATATGGAAAGTACATATTCATTATCTAGTTCAGTAAGTGGATATACAAGTAATCAAACAATAAATCAAGATACAAGCTTAAAATGGCAGATATTAAGTATTAATAATGACGGAACGATAGATTTGATAAGCAATAAACAAACAGACCAGTTAATTTCTTTTATAGGAGCATTGGGATATAATAATTGTGTGTATATATTAAATGATATATGTGCAAAACAGTATAGTAATAAAGAACTAGGCGTAACTGCTAGAAGTATAAATTTAGAAGATGATATAGAACCAAAAATGAATGAAGAAGGAATTTTAGCAAGAAATTCTTACGGAAAAGGAGAAACTTATGCATATGGAAATGTCATGACTTATAAAAATAAAACATATACATATTACCCAAGCTTATATGCTCAAGAAAAAGGATCTGGAATAGATACTGGAACGGCTAGGAAAGATGGGTTAGAAAATAATGAATGGAGTTCTCCAATAAGTGAAAAATTTAAACAAGCCAAAAACTCATTAACCGCGACATCTAATGAATATGTTATGAGTGGAAGTGAAACACCAAAATATTTTGATGATAGTAATTTTTATAATTTAATATTTGGTACAGATTTTAATTATTGGCTGGCCTCTCGTTGCGTTTTTTGTTCTGCTAGTTCAGCATATTTTTATTTAAGACGTATATCTAATAATGAAATTACTGATAATATTTTAGCTTTTTCAGCAGGAACAGAAAATGATACTAGAGAAAATTATTTGAGAATTATTGTTCCTTTAAACAACGAAGTACAAATTTACGGTGGAGATGGAAGTGAAGAACGCCCATATCAATTAACAAAATAAAAATTAAAATAAAAGAATGCGAATAAATTTTTTCGCATTCTTGAGCTTTATATATTTTTTAGTATTTATATGTCGAATTTTGTCAAAAAATTTCAATAAAAAATAAAAAAGTAGAAAAACGTATTGACAAATAGTGGAAAATATCATATACTAATTACCATAATTATACAAATAAATAAATTTATTTATTTCCAATAGAATTATTAATTTCAAGGAATTATACATCTGGAATAAATCAAACGAAGGTAAAGAATTTAAAAATAAAAAAATTAAATCAGTATATTTATAAATTAGAGTTATAGGGATTTCTTATATAATAATGCTAAGTCTAAATATAAACTTAGTTTATTAATTGTGCCCAAAAACTTGACGAAATATAGAAGTATTGATATAATTTAGAAAGGAAGCAGAATATGTCAAAAATGTACGTTATTCATAACAACAAAAGAAAAAAGAATGTAGAATATGAATGTATGAATGAAGATAAAGAACCCAAAGCAAATCTTAGACTTCTAATTGATGAAATAGAGGATGAGGAATATGAAGGTATTTATTATCCAATAGATAATGAAAATGAGGGCTATAATGAAAGCTTTTGTATAATGGAAGAAGAAGAAGAATATTTTGCTGAAAATATACAACATAGCAATGACAAAACAATGAGAAGTATCCTAAAACATAAGGCTCAAGCAGCTGTTTGCTTAAATAAATGGTTAAACATAGAAGATGAATATAAAATTCAGGAAGATGACCTAGAAGAAGTAACAGAAAGCTATATAACTACTACATGGGATGATAGAATAACAGACATAGTATACAAAGATAAAAAATATGACGGAGTATTCTACTTAATAGAGCATCAAACGGAAGTAAATTATATGATGGCACAAAGAATAGCCGAATACAAAAATGAAATAATAAGAAATTATCAAAAAAACACAAAATTTAAAACAGAAAAAGAATATAGGGTAGCAAAAGTAATAGCAATAGTTTTATATACAGGAGATAAAAAATGGGATGCACCAAGGACAATAAAAGAACTAGAAGTAAATTGTCCAAGGTTTCAAACTGAAGAACGAAGTGATTATAAATTGATAATTAGCAAAGAATTTACAATAAAAGAATTAGAAGAAGAAACAAAAAATAGTGAAGAGGACATACTTGCAAGAATATTTTTACTGGACAAGATAGGAAAAACAAAAAATACAAATGAAATAGAAAAAGATATAGAAAAATTGAAACTAACAAAAACTCATATGCCATATATAGAGGCATATATAAAAAATATAATAGGAAAAAAGTATAATGAAGAAACAGCAAATCTAATGATAAAAGTAATAAAAGAAAAAATAAATAGTGAGGATAAGGAGGAAGGTAATATGTTGATGGAAGCATTTGTAGATAAATTTTTTGAGGAAGGAGAAAAAAGTGGAATTGCACAAGGGATAAGCCAAGTAGCAATTAATATGTTAAAAGAAAAATGTGACAAGAAGATTATAAAAAAGTACACAGGATTAAGTGATGCCAAAATAAAAGAATTAGAAAAAACATTACAAAGTGCATAAAATATTTTTGCAATTAAATAAAACTTTATGTTAAAATAAAGAAAAAAATGAGGAGCAAAAATAGATGATAAAAATCGCTGAAAGCCTTGAGGCTGTATATATATATATATATATATCGTAAGATTTAATAAAATAAGGTTATGTGAACATAGAAGAAAAACTATGCTTTTTAGACGTATGCAAAATGTCTAATTAGGCATAGTTTTTTTTGTGTCGATTGGGACTGTTCTGTCAATTGGGACGGTTCTGATTGACACAAAATAGTGTCGAATAGAACCGTCCCAATTGACAACTGACAAAAACAAAATAAAGAAGAATATACAGATGAGAAATTTGGAATCGGAAAAGTAATAGCACCAATGAAAGAAAATGATGAAAGCAAAAATGATAGATTTTATGTAATGGCATTAAATAATATAGATTCAAGTACACATTATTGGTATTACAATGCAACTAATAAGTTAGATAATATAATAGCTTATACAGAAAACGATTTTGGCAAAGGAAGAGAAAATACAGAATATGTAAATAATAAGTGGAACAATCCAAATCTGCCATATGGATCACATAATAATAATGATATGTGGGGAATAATACAAGATGAAATAGCAGATGGATGGTTTGTACCATCAAAATCAGAATGGGCAGCATTTGGAGCAACATTTGAAATTACAAGTAGCAATTATCCTACATTTGGACTTAGTGACGGTTCTTGGACTTCTTCGCAGTACAATACGTACTGTGCTTACCTTGCGGCCTTTGATGGTGGCGTCATCAGCTACGGCAGCGTGGTCAACGACAGCAACCGTTATGTTCGCCTAGCCACGACTTTCTAAAATTTTCCTAAAAAGGCACTTGCATTTATGTTAATATTATGATACAATATTTATGCTTGAAAAGAGATTTATTCACTTTTGCATTATTGTATCATATTTTTATTATATAAATTCATATATAATAAAAGTTTTAAGTGCAAATAAAAGTCTAACTCACTTTTCAAATCCTTGCTTGCAAAGGTTTTGCAGGCTATTATCCATAAGGAGGTGAATGTAATGAACAAATACGAAAGCGTTATCATTATTAATCCATCTGCAGATGAAGATAAGGTAAAAAGCCTTATAGACAAATTCTCAGATTTGATTAATAAACAAGGCAAAGTAACAAAAGTAGATACTTTAGGCAAAAAGAAGTTAGCATATGAAGTAAAAAAGAACAAAGAGGGTATTTATGTAGTATTTTACTTTGAAGCAGAGCCAACTCTAATCGCAGAATTAGAAAGAAACTACAGAATAACAGACGAAGTTATTAAGTTCATCGTTGTAAAAGATGAAAGAGAAGACTAATTGTATAATAAAAGGTTATTCTTTATAGCAAGTAATTGCTATTAAACAACTGAAAAATTTAAGCTTTTGGGGAGCCGAAAGGTAGGTAAAAATGAATAAAGTAATATTAATGGGTAGATTAACAAGAGATCCAGAAGTTAGATATACTCAAACTAATAACACATTAGTTGCAACATTTTCACTAGCTGTTAACAGAAGATTTGTTAGAGAAGGAGATGCTCAAACTGCAGATTTTATTAATATTGTAGCATGGGGCAAAACTGGTGAATTTTGTAGCAAATATTTCAAAAAGGGCCAACAAGTTGCAATAGTTGGAAGAATTCAAACTAGAACTTGGGAAGATCAATCAGGCCAAAAAAGATATACAACAGAGGTTATTGCTGAAGAAACTTATTTTGCAGATAGCAAAAGAGATCCAAATGCTAGTGCAAATGATTTCGGTAATAGCTTTGGTGGAGATAATGGAGCATCAACAAGTGGAGATACATCAGATTTTGAAGTATCATCAGGTGATGACTTACCATTTTAATAGCATAAAAGAGCTATCATACATAATGGCTTATGCAAGTTAATTATGTATCAAATTATTATGAATTAATCATAAGTATACATACAATTTTAGCAGAAAGGGGGCACATATTATGGCAGACAAGAAAAATAACAGAAATAGAAGAAACAACAAAGATTATGATGATGATTACAAAGTAAGAAAAGTTAGAAAAAAGGCTTGTCCACTTTGCAGTGACAAAAATTTAGTTTTAGATTACAAAAATCCAGAACAATTAAAGAAATTTGTTAATGAAAGAGGCAAAATTCTTCCAAGAAGAACAACAGGTGCATGTGCAAAACATCAAAGAGATATAACTACAGCAGTTAATAGATGTAGACATATTGCTATGTTACCATATAGCCAAAACTAATTTTTAAAATTTTAGTATGATAATTTTAAAATAAATTAAAGCAAAACAGTAAAGTTAGAACACAAATATGTCAGTTCTAACTTTATTTTGTAAATAAGGAATTAAAAAGGATTGATTAAAAAAGTGAAAAAAAGGAATATTATAATTACAATTGCCGTTGTGCTAATATTAATAGCAGTAATTGTAATAGGAAATTTAAATAGAAGAGATGAGATAGAGAGTGATAGTTTAAAAATTGTAACATCATTTTATCCAATTTATATTATGACTCTCAATATAACAAATGGTGTAGAAAATATAGAAGTCAGCAATATGGCGGAAAACTATGTTGGATGCATTCATGATTATACATTGACAACTACCGATTTAAAGAAGTTTGAAAATGCAGATATTTTTGTTCAAAATGGTTATGATATGGAACAATTTTCACAAAAAATAATAGATTCTTATCCAAATGTGAAAATGGTTGATTCAAGTACAAAAATTACAGATTTTGTGCAAGATGGAGAAGAAGTAAATCCACATTTCTGGACAAGCATAGATAATTATATGTTGCAAGTAGAAGCTATTACTGATGGACTTAAAAAGTTAGATTCTTCAAATAGTGAATTATATGAGCAAAATAAAAATACATATATTCAAAAATTACAAGAACTAAAATCTAATTATGAAGGATTCAACTTTGAAGGAAATTCAGTAGTATCATTAAATGAGTCATTTTCATATTTATTTAAGTTTATAGGTGTTGATGAAACTTTGATTGAAACAGACCATGAGCAAAGCGCATTATCTGCTGAAACAGTAAGAGATGTAATAGAAGAGGTTAAAAATTCTGGAATAAAGGCAATAGTTATAGGACAAAATGATGACGACCAAAATGCAAATTTAATAGCAAGCGAAACTGGTGCTACAGTATATAGGCTAAATGATGCCATGAGTGGGGATGGTTCTTTAGACTCTTATATAAATACTATGAAAGAAAATTTAGAAATACTAAAAACAATGTTTTAAGGAAATGTTGTCAAATGGGACGGTTCTGTTTGACAACTTTGACAACATTGACGATCTCATTGATATTTTTTCACAGCGATGTTGTCAAACAGAACCGTCCCATTTGACACAAAAATTAATGAAAGGACTAAATTACTAATGGAAAGTTGTGGTTTTCATTGCACAAAAATTGAAAATTTATCAGTAAAAATAGGAAAAGAAGATATAATAAAAAATATAAATATAGAAGTCCATTGCGGAGAACTTTTAATGATTATAGGTAGAAATGGTGCTGGAAAATCTACACTATTAAAGTCAATTCTAGGAGAAATAAATCATACTGGTAAAGTTGAATTTTTTGATATGAAGGAAAATAAAAAGAAAAAAATTAAAATTGGCTATGTTCCACAACATTTGAATGTGGAGAGAGATATGCCAACAACTGTATATGATATGTTTGCATCATATGTTTCAAATAAACCAGTTTGGCTTATGAAAGACAAAGGCTTGTATAAAAAAATAAGAGAAGCATTAAGAATGTTTGGCGCAGAAAAGTTAATAGATAAAAGAGTAGGAAATTTATCAGGTGGAGAACTTCAAAGAGTACTCCTTGCAATAGCGACATCACCTGTACCAAATTTACTAATCTTAGATGAACCTGTATCAGGAGTTGACAGAAATGGAACAAAAGACTTTTATGAAATTTTATCAAACTTGAAAAAGCAATATGATATGTCAATAATACTTGTTTCTCATGATTTAGACTTAGTAAAAAAATATGCAGATAGGGTAGTTTTACTAGATAAAGAAATAGTTAAAGAAGGGACAGCAGAGGAAGTTTTTAAAAGTGATGAATTTAAAGAAAGATTTGGAGAAATAGCCTAAATCAATAAAAACGGGTTTATTTAGAGTTTTTAGAAATCAATAAGTGAAGTTAATCTGTTAAAGTTATTTTTATAAAAGTAAAAGCTATAATTAAAAATACAAGTTATAATTAAAAATACAAGGGAAGGAAGCAACAAAAATGGAAGTAATATATAATTTACTAGAAGTAATATTACCTTTTGATTTTATGCAATATACATTTATGAAAAATGCTTTTTTAGCAATACTATTAGTTTCACCAATTTTTGCAATAATTGGTACAATGATAGTAAATAAAAAAATGGCATTCTTTTCTGATGCACTAGGGCATTCTGCTCTTACAGGTATAGCTATAGGAATGCTTTTAGGAATGACAAACATAAATATATCTATGATAATATTTGCCGTAATTTTTGCACTTTTATTAAATTTTATAAAAAGTAAAACTACATATGGAGCAGATACCATAATAAGCGTATTTTCATCAATAGCGATTGCACTTGGTCTTGCAATACTCGCTCAAAGCGGAAGTTTTAATAAATATTCTAGCTATTTAGTTGGAGATATTTTAAGTATTTCAGAATCAGAAATATTGTATTTATTTGTGGCTTTTATATTAACCTTTATATTTTGGTTTTACTTATTCAACAAAATAAATGCAGTAAGCTTAAACAGCACATTGGCTAAAAGCAAAGGAATAAATGTAAAAGCAATGGAAAATATTTTTGCTATATTAATTGCAGTCATGGTAATGATTTCAATTAGATGGGTTGGAATTTTACTAATAAATTCATTAATAATTCTACCAGCAGCATCAAGCAGAAATATTTCAATGAACATGAGAAGTTATCATTTATTTTCAATAATATTTGCACTATTTTCAGGAATTAGTGGACTTATCATTTCATACTACACAAATATACCAACAGGACCTATGATTGTAATTATTTCAGGAATTATATATTTTATAACTTTTGGAATAAAGAAAGTGGGAGTGTTTGACAAATAATGGAATATATGTTATAATAATATGTACTACTTATTTAGAAAGAAGGAATGGAGCTATGATGTACAAAATTGAAATTTTGTTAGCTGGTTACTTGTTAACCGGTGAAACGAGGTTTCTGGATTGTGCAAAGAAATTTGCTGAGGAAATGCCCTTGGCAGATTCCGAAAAGGCTAATCAGTTGATTAGCCAAGCAGTAGCAACGAAAAAGGAAAAGGTGGGGTAATTCCCACCTTTTCCTTTTGCTATAATATAAAAAAATTGCACATAATATTTACGAAAAATTTGTTGATAAACGTCATATGTTATGATAATATAGCATATGGAATAGCAAGAAAAGATAACATAATAGCGTATCTTTTTTTTGAAAATCATGAACTAATGTATAGTTTATAGCATAATGCAAAAAATAAATTGAAATAAAAATAAAGGAGGTAGAATTATGGATTTTAAAGAATGGGAAGGTTTTAATAAACAAGGAGAGTGGACAAAAGAAATAGACGTAAGAGGCTTTATTCAAGCAAATTATACACCTTATGATGGTGATGAAAGTTTCTTAGCAAATGTTACTGAAAAAAGTGCAAAGTTATGGGATGAAATTCAAGAATTATATAAAAAAGAAAGAGAAAAAGGCGTACTTGATGTAGATACCAAAACTCCTTCAGGAATAAATAGATATGAAGCAGGCTATGTTGATAAAGATTTAGAAACAATAGTTGGACTTCAAACAGATGCTCCATTAAAAAGAGCAATTATGCCAAATGGTGGTATAAGAATTGTTGAAAAATCTTGTGAAAGTTATGGCTACAAGGTGAGTCCAGAAGTTGAATATATTTATCATGAGTTAAGAAAAACTCATAATGATGGTGTTTTTGCAGTATACACACCAGATATTAGAAGAGCAAGAAGTTCACATTTATTAACAGGACTTCCAGATGGATATGGACGTGGAAGAATTATAGGAGATTACAGAAGAGTTGCTTTATATGGTGTAGATGCATTAATTGCTGAAAAGCAAGATGAGCTAAACATATTAGATACAGATGAATTTACAGAAGAAGTAATTCGTGATAGAGAAGAAATTCATGACCAAATCGAAGCTTTAAATCAATTAAAGTTAATGGCTGAAAAATATGGATTCGATATTTCAATGCCTGCAAAAAATGCTCACGAAGCATTCCAATGGACATATTTTGCATA
>CALXZV010000045.1 GCA_944393335.1 uncultured Clostridia bacterium
TCTTTTGAAAAATAACCTTTTTCTGCGAGTGCAGCATAAAGTGCTGCAGATGCGTGTCCTTTAGATAACACTAATCTATCTCTAGAACTATTTTCTGGATCATCTTGGCTAATATTCATTTCATTAAAGTATAAAACTGCCATTATGTCTGCAATAGATAATGAACCTCCGGGATGTCCAGATTTTGCATAATATATTTCCGTAATAATGTCCATTCTTATTCTATTTGCTATTTTTTCCAAAGCTTCAATTTTTGTAATTTTCATGATAAAAATTCCTTTCTTTTGTTTTTTAATTATTGCTATGTTAATAATTTTTCAGCTTTTTACAAATTTAATACTCATTAAAATTTTTAAAACTGTAATTTATTTCTTTTAATAAACTCTACAATTTGCTCTCCAAGTTCATCTTCTTTACCAGTATAGTTATGGTTTGCACCTTGTATATATGAAATATCTTTATTTTCGTTTTTAATTTTTTCATTAAGTTTTTGGGCTAGCTCATCTGCTCCTTGGAAGATTAATTCATTAATATTTCCCCATCTCATAAATAATGGAACTTTTATATTATTCAATTCTTTAAAAGTAGTCCTGTTATCTCCAAATTTTGCAAAATCTATCTTTTTATTATCTTCTGCATATTCCAATATGGAATTAGGCCTTACTGGTGGAGTTGTATCATCTAAAACAACCAGTCTATCTCCTTTTCCCCTCTTTTTTAACATTTGAAAATATGAAATTATTTTTTTATAATCTTTTCCTAACATTTCTTTTAATGCTGTTGGTATATCTACCATTGAAAGTAAAATCACCCCAACTATTGACTCCAGCATTGTAGTTTCATTGTTGTTTAAAAATTCGTTATAAGTATATACAACTTTGGTACAACCCATACTATGTCCCTGTAGAATGATTTTTTCATATCCTCTTTTTTGCATTTCAAGCATTGCACCTTTAATATCATAGTAAGAGTCGTAAACGCTTTCTCCTCCTGAACCATAAAAATGCATATCATTGTCTTCTATTCTGCCATAACTACTTATTATCTCATGTCCTCTATTATTAAAGCAAAAATATGCTATTCCCAAATCTGTACATTTTTGTGCTAAAATGTCATCTCTTCTTTTTAAACAATTACTAGTAATTCCATGAACTGAAATAACAACAGTTTTAGTTTTCTTTTTAGGAGTATGCAATAATCCTATTAAGTTCAAATTGTCTATAGAATTAAAATAAACTTTTTCTATTTGCATAAAATTTTCCTTGGATAATAATATTTTTTAAGCTCTTTATATAAAAGAAGCTTTTAAATTATCCTTACCTTTCTTAACAATATTTTTATTATAATTCTTTCCTTATTTTCACAAATTATATACTAAGGTTTATTATTTTTCAAGAAAAATAATATTTTATTAATAAAAGGTTGTCAAATGTTGTCAAAAGTTGTCAAATGGGACGGTTCTGATTGACACTAAATTTAAAATAAAAGCCAAAGCAATATGTCTATTTTTCATTCTCAAGCTGGAGCAAGCAGCGACCCGCGCCGAGAATGTGAAAATAGATATATTGTTTGGCGAGTGAAAATAAATTTAAAGTTGTCAATTAGAACTGTCCCTTTTGACATGCTCGACTTTATTATAAATACAAAATTGGTCTAAATGAGATATAATTATAAGAAGTACTAATATCCAATACGGGGTCTCTCCCTATAGGTCTATGATATGTATTCATAAAAACGCTTCCGCGTACTATACTATAAGTTTCTGACAATACAAAAGATTCTGTTATATACTCTCCTGGTGTTTTTGCCATATCATATATATTACATTCAACATCTTTCTCTTCTCCCGAAAAAATTTCACCACATTTAATTATGTCATTTTGAGGTATTTCTTTATTGGCATAATTTTTATTTGTACTAAAACTTTGAATAAACTTTAACGCTGTATCCCAAGCATAACTATTAACTAAATCACTTTCAAAGCCTGTAGTTTCATACATATTTTGACATAATTGTGAAGCTTGTATTTGTGTAACAAAAGTATATGGATATACTCCTGCTTTGCATACTAACGGATTATTGTCATTACTCTCATTTGTCCTAGCATTATCTATGGCAGTTAAATCTCCTGCTTCATATCTTCCAATATAATATCCACCACTACTTGTTGCCTTTTTAATAAAATCTTCAATATCTTTTGCCTTACTATTATTGGTAGCTGTATCTTTCAAGAATTCTTGATAATAACCTCCTATTTCACTTTCGTTATATCTATCTTTTAATTGAGTTTCATTAGCATATTCACTAGCATTTTGTACTAATTTTTCTGTATCATCAAAAGTATATCTTCCAAGAGTTATTGTAATTTTGCTATTATTTTCATTTGTTATTACATCTCCAATTGGCACCCACACAAATTGGCTTCCTTTTGTATTATTATCACCTGCTGAGATGTCCTCTATTACTACTCCTCCCGTTACAGTTGTTGCAGAATCTTCTGCTATTTTAAAGCCTTCCGGAATTTTTACACTATTTCCATAATCTTCTATTAAAATTGTATTTTCTTCAAATACTTTTTGAGACTCTTTTCCTAAAGCTACTGTATTTACTCTTGTACCTGTTATCTTTTCTCCTTTAACATATCCTGTTTTGCCCCATAAAATATCTTCTGGTTCTGCTGTAGCATCAAATGTGTTTAGACTTTCTAATGTTCCAGTTATCCCACCTATTGTTATTCCTTTTTTTATATATCCTGCTACTAAATTTGAATTTGCATTTGCAGTTGTAGATAAATAGCCCTCATTTCCAATTTGCCTATTTACAATATTGGTTGTAATGGCTATTGCTAATATGACTGCAACTAAAATAATTGCAATAGCACCTATTAATTTTTTCTTGCTATTTAATTTTCTCATAATTTTTGATTTTCCTCCTTTATATTTACCTTTAAGAACGTTGTCAATAAGAACCGGCCCTACTGACATTATTTTTTCTATTTATTTTCCTCTGGGGACGGTCCTAAATTTAAAATTAAAAATTTTCAATTTAAGACACGTCCCCGACGCAAAATTTTTTCGATTTAGGACCGTCCCCAACTGAAAAAAATGCACAAAAAAACTATGCCTATTAGACATTTTGCATACGTCTAAAAAGCATAGCTTTTCTTCTATGTTCACATAACTTTATTTTATTAAATCTTACGATATATATATATATATATATACAGCCTCAAGGGTTTCAGCGATTTTTGTCATTATTTTTTGCTCCTCAATTTTTTCTTAATTATATATTTGCAAAGCTATTTTTTCAAGCCAAAATTTTGTTTTTAATTTTTATTAAAAACATTATACTAAGTGAACTTTTACAATTATTTATCATTATTTTCTTTTAAATATCTTTGATACATTTCATCCATACTAGAAATATATTGCATATCTTGCTTTATTCTAAATTTTTCATATTCTTTCTCCGCTTTTTCAACAGCTTGCTTATGAGATATTTTTCCTGAATCTTTTAGTATTTCTTTTTTTCTAAATTTTAAAAGATTATCTGTTTCATTTATCCAATCTTTCATTGTCATAACTTGATTTTCTTCTGCCATTGTTTCCGCATAGTCTAAAAAGAAATTTGTTAAATTATTTAGCCTTTTTAATTCGTCTTCATTTAAATAGTTTTTCGCTACACTAACATCATATTTATATATCATTCCATCTGGAGCTTCTTTCCAAGTAGTTAATCCCATATTTTCTTTTTCTGCATCTACTCTGTTATAGATTAATTCTGCCGCAGTATGACCTGTTATCGCATAATGTAATTTATTTTGAACTATTTTAAAAAATGTATATGCTTCTTCTGATTCTTTATCATAATCAATAGATGTTGCAATAAACAAATCTGTTATTTTTTGATAAGACATTCTTTCACTTGTACGAATTACTTTTATTCTTTCTAATAACTCATCAAAATATTGCTTATTTACTTTGCTTCCCTTTAAAAACCTTTCATCATCTAGAGCAAAACCTTTTACCATATATTCTTTTATTATTTTATTTGCCCATTTTCTAAATTTAACTGCTTTTTTTGAGTTTACTCTATATCCGATTGATATAATCATATCTAAATTATAGTATTTAGTTTTATATTGATGTCCATTTTTTCCAACAGTCTCCAAAATGGAGAATGTTGAATCTTCCTCTAATTCCTCTTGTTCATAGATATTTGCTATATGTTTATAAATTGCTTTATCATTTACATCAAATAATTCTGCAATAGCTTGTACATTTAGCCAAACGTCTTCATTTTGTAAAATTACTTCTATATTAGTATTTCCTTCTTCATCTGTATAAAATACAATATTATTTTTATTTCCAATTAGTTTTTTATTCATAATAAACCAACTCCATTTTTTATTTGTTATATATTATCAAACAATTGTTCTTTTGTCAATTGGTTTATTATTTAAGTTTCGGGATTTTTTTGTCAAATGGGACGGTTCTAATTGACACTATTTTTTGTCAATTAGAACCGTCCCATTTGACAACTTCTTTTTTCCCAATGCAGCTTTTTTTCTAAACTCCTTTAAATTCCTTTGATTTTGTAGTATAATATATCTGTATATTTTATATAATTATATAATTTATCAATACTCCAAAATAAATTGCATATTATAGTAAAAAAGATATACACAATATATCAATTTGCAATTTATGAAAGAGAGGTCATTATGAAAAGTTTTAAATTAGCATTAGTTGGAGCTACTGGAGTTGTTGGAAGAGCAGCACAAAAGGTTTTGGAAGAAAAAAATTTACCAATTTCAGAATATGCATTTTTTGCTTCTAAAAAATCTGCTGGCTCAAAAATTAATTTTTTAGGAAAAGAGTATGTTGTAAAAGAGCTTGATGAACATTCTTTTGACGAAGTGTTTGATTTTGCTATATTTTCTGCAGGAGCCGGAACAGCGAAAAAATATGCACCTATAGCTGCTGAACATGGCTGTATTGTTGTAGATAATAGCAGTGCATTTCGTATGGACAAAGATATTCCTTTGGTTGTACCTGAAGTTAATCCTGAAGAAATAAAAAATAACCATGGCATTATAGCTAATCCAAATTGTTCTACAATACAAGCTGTAGTTGCTTTAAAACCACTAGATGATAAATATACAATAAAAAGAATTGTGTATTCTACATATCAAGCCGTTTCTGGAGCAGGCAGAGATGGAATAGATGATTTAGAAAATGGAATTAAGAATTTTAAAGAAGGGCAAGATATAAATGTCGCAGAATCAAATAAATATGACTTAAAAAAGTTTCCATACCCTATTTTTAACAATTGCCTGCCACATATTGATGTGTTTTTAGACAATGGATATACCAAAGAAGAAATGAAAATGATTAATGAAACCAGAAAAATTTTAGGAAAACCTGACTTAGCTATAACTGCTACAACTGTAAGGGTTCCTGTTCTTAATTCTCATAGTGAAAGTATAAATGTAGAATTTGAAAAAGAATTTGATATAAATGAAGTAAAAAATTTACTTGCAAAATCTCAAGACATTACTCTTATTGATGATATAAAAAATGAAAAATATCCAATTGCAACTGATGCTACTGGCCAAGATAATGTTTTAGTTGGAAGAGTTAGAAGGGACTTTAGTATAGCAAATGGCTTAAACTTTTGGTGTGTTGCAGATAATATACGTAAAGGTGCCGCTTCCAACGCTGTACAAATTGTTGAAAAATTAATTGAAATGAATTCATAATATTTTTTACTCATTATAGAGGAGAGATTATCTCCTCTATTTTAATTTTTTTCTAATATTTTATTGTATAATTTTATTTTTTATTTTATAATTATTGTAATTTATACGAAGGGAGAAATGAAATGGACGAAAATAACAACTTAGGAAATCAAAATCCTAATACAAATATTAATCCTTATGACTTAAATAATCAGCCTCAAGAGGCTAATAATCTACAAGATAGTCAAGGACAAGTTTCTAATAATATTAATGAAAATTCGGTTCAAAATGATCCATATACACAAAGTACTGAAGATAACCCATATTATAATCCATATTTTCAAAACAATAATATGGAGAATTCACCATATAATAATGATATTTACAATCAAAACTATATGGGTACAGAACCTAATGATTCAGTAAATTTATTTAATTTAAGTGATAACAATAACCCTAGTGATCTAAATTCAGCAAATAATTCTGAACCTAATACAAATATCAATACTGAACCAAGCATCACAAATAGCATTGATCAAAATGCTGAACCTGTTAACCCTATACTAAACCCAAATCTTGGTCAGCCAGATATTAGCAATCCTCAATATTCGAATAATACGCAAGACTTTAATCAAGGTTTAAATAACTTTGATACTACACTAAATTTAAACAATAATCCTCAAGAAAATAATATAAACCAATCTGCTCAAAATGCATATGGAAACAATAATGACGAAGAATTTAAAAAATCTTGGATGGGCAAACTTTATGATAAAGCAAATAAGAGAAAATTCAATATACCTGCATTTTTCTTTGGAGGACTATACTATTTATATAGAAAGCTATACCTATTGGGCTTTATATTTATAATATTATCATGTTTAATAAATATTTTAGGAATTTACACCACAATAACAAGCATAGGTAATTCTTCAAGTATTATATTACCTATCCTTTTAACATTACTTTTACCTTTAATACTTGCTGTAGTTTATGGCTTTGCATTTTATCCATTATATAAAAAAGATGTAAATAACAAATTGAAAAAATATAAAAATGAAGCACAAACACCTGCTCAACTATTAGATAATGCAAAACAAAAAGGTGGTACATCTATACCTTTTGTACTATTAGGAATACTATTAAGTGGCATAATATCTAGTATTGCATTAACTACTGTAATGGCATCAGCTTTAGCTGGATTTATGGAAAACGTTTTGGGAGGATTTAAAACACCTCAAAATCAATTGAATACAAATACATCCGTAAATGAAAATGACATATATGCTCCAACTTATGATACCTTTAATTTTTATAATGATTATTATTTTGAATATGACTCTTCAACATGGGCTGAAACAGAAGATGGTAGTTTAGCATATGGCAATTATACTTTATCATATATACAATCTATAGAAAACTTAACGAGTGCTGGTTTTGATATAAATCAAAATGATGGAAGATCAAGTTTCTTTACTTACCTATATAACTTGTTCTCTTCTCAAATAGATGCTCAATCTACAACTTTAGAACTTGGAAGTAGCTCTTTTATATATGATAATGGTATTTACTACTCATACTTTGATTTAGTATATAGTGCTTCAATAGAAAGATGTTACTTTGTTCTAATTCCTGAAGATAATATATTTATGGAATTTATATTATCAAATACTGACACTGTAATACCAGATGATATTCATAATGAAGTAGTTTCATATATTGGCTCAATAACAGATGAAGATGTTATTACAGATACAAACGCTGTTCAAAATTCTAACATTGTAAATGAAGCAGGTAATGAAAACACAATCCCTGCTTCAGGAACATTAGATACAGCACAAAATTCTGAAGCATCAAATGAAATTGATGTTAATAATATAGAACCTCAATCTTCTTCTAGTAATGTCGTAGAAGTAGGAAATACCACACCTAGCAGTAATGGAGGCTTAACTATTACAACACCAACAAATGTTCCTGGTATTGTAACAGCTCATAATACAATTCAATAGTAGCAGTTTATAAAAATTTTTAAACAGTATTGTTTTATTATGTATATTAGTGTATAATGATGGCATAATTCTAATACAATACTGTTTTTGTATTGTCAATTTTTTAAAATTTAATGCAAATTTAGAGTGCAGAAAGGAGATTTAGTTTGAAAGGAATTACTTTCATAACTATATGTGCCTTGGAAAGGAATGTGATTAATTATGAAAAGTACATCAGTAAAAGATTTATATAGAAAGACTGGCAATTACATTAATAATAATGTGCAAGTTTCTGGTTGGGTTAGAACAGTGCGTAATTCTAAGAACTTTGGATTTATAGAATTAAACGATGGTTCATTTTTTAAAAATGTTCAAATAGTTTTTGATTCTAGCCTAGATAATTTTGAAAATGTAAATAAGTTGACTATAAGTTCTTGCATTATTGTAAATGGAAAAGTAGTTAAAACAGAAAATGCAAAACAACCATTTGAAATACATGCAGAAAAAGTTGAAATATTTAATTTAGCAGACACCTCTTACCCTATTCAAAAGAAAAATACATCTTTTGAATTTTTAAGAACACAAGCACATTTACGTCCTAGAACAAATACTTTTAGTGCCGTATTTAGAATTAGAAGTGTTGCTGCATTTGCAATACATGAATACTTTCAAAAGAATGGATATGTGTATGTAAACACACCTATCATTACTTGTGCTGACTGTGAAGGTTCTGCTGAAATGTTTAAATTAACAACACTTGATTTAAGCAAGCCTCTTCCTCAAAAAGATGGAAAAACAGATTTTTCAGAAGATTTATTTGGCAAAGAGGCATATATAACAGGATCTGGTCAATTACATGGTGAAACATTTGCACAAGCTTTTGGAAAAATATACACATTTGGTCCTACACTTCGTTCAGAAAATTCTAACACAAAAACACATGCAAACGAATTTTGGATGATTGAGCCAGAAATATCTTTCTGCGACTTGGACGAGCTTATGGACATTGAAGAGGACTTCTTAAAATACATTGTAAAAGCTGTCTTAGAAAGATGCCCAGAAGAAATGGAATTTTGCGATAAATTTATTTCAAATGGCTTAATAGATAAATTAAATAAATTATTAGATTCAGAATTTGTAAGATTAGACCACAAAGATGCAATAGATTTACTTAAAAAAGCAGATAGAAAATGGGAATTTGAGCCTGAATATGGCGGAGATTTAGCAAAAGAACACGAAAAATATATTACAGAATACTTTAATGGTCCAGTATTTGTAAAAAACTGGCCAAAAGATATAAAATCTTACTATATGAAGCTAAACCCAGATGGCAAAACTGTTGCAGCAGTTGACCTAGAAGTCCCTATTGCTGGCGAAATTATGGGTGGCTCTCAAAGAGAGGAAGATTATGACAAACTAGTTAAAAGAATGAAAGAAATGGGAATTGCAACTGAACCTCTTTATTGGTACCTAGAACTTCGTAAATATGGTACAGACATTCATTCTGGATTTGGTTTAGGATTTGAAAGATTACTTATGTACATTACTGGTATGGAAAATATTCGTGATGTTATACC
>CALXZV010000046.1 GCA_944393335.1 uncultured Clostridia bacterium
CTTACTCCTTCATCATTTGCATATCTTGCATAAATGGTGTCGCCATTGTCAACGTTTACTGCAGTTCCATCATAAGTTTTCCATGGGCCTGTTCTTCCTATTCTATACTGAGTAGTATAGCCAGCTTGAGTTGATACCTGTACTATACCTCCCTTGTTATCCCAATCTATTATGCTAATAGTTGGCCTATCCGCTATTGTTATATTATCTCCGGTGTTATCTTCTCCTCCCGGTCTATCCTCATTTAAAATTTGATTAAATTCGTCAACAAAGGTATTTAGTCCTTGTCCTTCTTGATCACTAGCGTTTTGATATAGGTCTATTGTGTTGCCTGTTCTTCCTATTATTCCGTTGTCACCTATGCTCAGCCTTAAAGCTATGCCTGCTAGTATAAGCATTACGATTATTGTTACAACTAATGATAATAATGTTATACCTGATTCTTTTTCCTTCATAATTTTCCTCCACTTTTATTTATTAGCCTTTCTCGGTTATTATATATAAATATTCGACATATTTCAAGATTTTTTTATTAATAAAATATTACATTTTTGTTACAAATTTATTTTTAAGGCTAAGCCTAAAAATAGACATTTTTTCTATATTTTAAAAAAACCTAGTAAGATTTTTTCCATCTTACTAGGTTTTTATACATTATTTTCCTATTTTGTGTGGGTTGTCGACGGGTTGTCAAATGGGACGGTTCTAAATGACACGATTTAGTGTCAAATGGGACGGTTCTAAATGACAATCACACTGATGTGATTGTCATTTAGAACCGTCCCATTTGACAACCCATTTAACAAACTCGTTCGTCTTCTCTTGACTCTCGATTAGTACATTCCGCCCATTCCATTGTCTTGAGCATGGTTATCACAACCGCATTCTTTCTTTTCTGGAATGTCTGTTACAATGCTTTCTGTTGTAAGTATCATTGATGCAATTGATTCAGCATTTTGAAGAGCACTTCTTGAAACTTTTGTTGGATCTACTATTCCGGCTTTTTTCATATCTACGTAAACTTCATTTTTAGCATCAAATCCAACGCCTTCTTTTTCTGCTTTAACTTTTTCAAGTATTACAGCTGGCTCTAAGCCTGCATTTACAGCTATTTGTTTTACTGGTTCTTCTAGAGCTCTTAAGATGATTTTTCCACCAATCTTTTCGTCTCCTTCAAGTTTTTCAACAGCTTTTGCAACTTCTGGTATGATGTTGATATATGCTGTTCCACCACCAGCAACTATTCCTTCTTCAACAGCTGCTTTTGTTGCAGACAATGCATCTTCAATTCTTAATTTTTTATCTTTCATTTCAACTTCTGTTGCAGCACCAACTCCAATTACAGCTACTCCACCAGCAAGTTTTGCTAGTCTTTCTTGTAATTTTTCTTTTTCGTAGTCGCTCTTTTCTTCATTTATTTGAGCTCTTATTTGTCCTACTCTGTCTGCAATTTGTTGTTTGTCTCCATTACCATCTACTATTATTGTTTTATCTTTTTCTACTTTAACTTGTTTTGCTCTACCAAGTTGTTCGATTTGAGTATCCTTAAGCTCTAAGCCTAAGTCTGAAGTTATGACTTCACCACCTGTTAGAACTGCTATATCTTGTAGCATTTCTTTACGTTTGTCACCATATCCAGGTGCTTTAACAGCTACTACGTTAAGTACTCCTCTTAATTTGTTTAGTATTAATGTAGATAGAGCTTCGCCTTCTATATCATCACATATAATAACTAGTTTTCCAGACATTTTCATTACATTTTCTAGTAATGGAAGTATTTCTTGAATGTTGTCTATTTTCTTATCTGTGATTAGAATGTATGGATTATCCATATCTGCAATCATTTTTTCTGTATCTGTTACCATATATGGTGATACATAACCTTTATCAAATTGCATACCTTCTACTACGTTTAGTTCTGTATTTGAAGTTTTTGATTCTTCAATTGTTATAACACCATTTGTTGTAACTTTTTCCATTGCATCTGCAATTAGGTTTCCAACTTCTTCGTTGTTAGCTGAAATGCTTGCAACTCTTGCTATATCATCTTTTCCATTTACAGGTGAGCTTATTTTCTTTAATGCTGCAACTGCTGCTTCTGTTCCTTTGTCCATACCTCTTTTTATAGCCATTGGGTCTCCACCTGCTGCAACATTTTTTACACCTTCTCTACACATAGCTTGTGCTAAAACTGTTGCTGTTGTTGTACCATCACCTGCAACATCGTTTGTTTTTTCAGAAACTTCTTTTACAAGCCTAGCACCCATGTTTTCGAATTTATCTTCTAATTCAATTTCTTTTGCTATTGTAACACCATCATTTGTAATTAATGGAGCTCCATAGCTTTTGTCTAGAACTACATTTCTTCCTTTTGGTCCTAATGTAACCTTTACTGTGTCAGCTAATTTGTTAACACCATTTAATAATTTTTTTCTGGCATCTTCGCCAAATCTTATATCCTTTGCCATAACAAATTCCTCCTTTAATAATTTATTAAATTTTATTCAGCTAAAGCTAGAATATCGCTTTGTTTAACTATTATGTAGTCTTCTCCCTCATATTTTATTTCTGTTCCTGCATATTTATTTAGGACTACTTTATCTCCTTTTTTAACTTGCATTTCAACAGTTTCACCGTCTACTTTTCCTCCAGGTCCTACTGCAATTACCTCTGCTATTTGTGGCTTTTCTTTACTTCCACTTGATAAAATAATTCCGCTCTTTGTTGTTTCTTCTGCTTCACACATTTTTACAACAACTCTGTCTCCTAATGGTTTTAACATATAAATTACCTCCTTATTTCTCGTCATTTTATTGTATGCCAGTTTTGGTATAATATGTTGTGTTTGTGCTATTTTTTAAAATAAATGTTTAAACATTTTTCATAAAAAAACATGAACATTTTGTTTTCTTTAGCACTCTTTCTTAATGACTGCTAATACTTTATATCTTTTTTTAGCAATTGTCAATAGAGATTGCTAATTTTCACAAAATGTTCACAATTTTTTTCAGTTGGGGACGGTCCCCAACTGAAAAAATTATTTTATACTTTTTGCAATTAGGCTAACAAAAAGTGGATGTGGTCTATCTGGTCTTGATTTAAACTCTGGATGGAATTGACATCCCACAAAAAATGGATGATTTTCTAGTTCAACTATTTCTACCAAGTTTCCGTCTGGTGATGTTCCTGCTATTTTTAAGCCGTTTTTTTCCATTTGTTCTCTGTAATCATTGTTATATTCGTATCTGTGTCTATGTCTTTCATAAATTACATCTTGTTCTGCGATTTTCTTTAAAGATTTGCTGTCTGAATTTTCATTTGATGATGTTTCTTCTTTATTTAGCAAATATTTGCTATACATTTTCATTACTTTGCTTTTTGCTACTAATTTGCAAGGATAAGCGCCAAGCCTCATTGTGCCACCTTTTTTGTTTATTTTCTTTTGTTCTTCCATTATGTGTATTACCAAGTTTTTGGCATTTGGTTCAAATTCTTCTGAGTTTACGTCTTCTAATTTTAATACATCTCTTGCAAATTCTATAACGCTCATTTGCATTCCTAAGCAGATTCCTAAAAATGGTACATTGTTTTCACGAGCATATTTTATGGCTGTTATCATACCTTCTATGCCTCTATTTCCAAAGCCTCCTGGCACTATTATGCCATCATACTTTTGCAATGTTTCTTTAGCATTTGCTGTGGTTATTTTTTCGCTATCTACTAATTCGACATTTGTTTTTACAGAATTTGTGTACCCTGCATGCTTTACACTTTCTATTACTGATAAATATGAATCTTCTAGCTTAGTGTATTTGCCAACAATAGCTATGTTTACAGTTTTATCTTTTACACTCTTTATTTTTTTAACTAGTTTTTCCCATTTTTCATTATGCGGCTTCCTATTTCTTAGATTTAACTTTTTGCAAACAGCTTCTGCCAAGCCTTCTTTTTCAAGCATTAAAGGAAGTTCATACAAATTATCTACAGTTTTATTTTCTATAACATTTTCTTTTTTTACATTGCAAAATAAGGCAATTTTTTCTTTCATTTTTTCTGGTATGCTTGTGTCCGCTCTACATACTAAAATGTCTGGCATTATTCCTAAAGATTGAAGTTCTTTTACTGAGTGTTGAGTTGGTTTTGATTTTAGCTCATTTGAGCCTGAAATATATGGTAAAAGTGTTACGTGAATAAATACGGTGTCTACTTCTTTTTGCTCTATTCCTATTTGTCTTATGGCTTCTAACATTGGCTGACTCTCTATATCTCCTACTGTTCCGCCAATTTCAGTAATAACAATATCTACACCTTGTTTTTTGAAATTATATATTTTTTCTTTTATGGCATCTGTTATATGTGGGATTACTTGAACTGTTTTTCCAAGGTAATCTCCTCTTCTTTCTTTTTCAATTACTTCTAAATATATTTTTCCACTGGTAATGCTTGAGTTTCCAGTTAAATTTTCGTCTGTAAATCTTTCATAGTGGCCTAAATCTAGGTCTGTTTCTGCTCCATCTTCGGTTACAAAAACTTCTCCGTGCTCATATGGGCTCATAGTTCCGGGGTCAACATTTATGTATGGATCCAGCTTTTGGTTTGCTACCTTATATCCTCTATTTTTAAGTAGCCTTCCTAAAGACGCTGCTGTCATACCCTTTCCTAATCCTGATACTACTCCACCTGTTACAAAAATGAATTTCATATGTTTGTTTTTCCTTTCTTGCCCAACGCTCGGAGGCATGTACGAGATTGTGTCAATTGTTGTCAAATGGGACGGTTCTATTTGACACAAAATAGTGTCAGTTGGGACGGTTCTATTTGACACAAAAAAATGAAAAAGATAGGCTAAAAAAGCGTTTTTTTTTAACCTATCTTTAACAATTAATGTAGACTAAATCATTTTAGAATTTAGACGCCATCAATATCGTACCAACTATTTTATATCACTAATTTAATTTTTATGCAAGGGGTTTTTGAAAAATTTTCAATTTAATGTGAAAAATGTCAAATGGGACGGTTCTAAATGACAATCACACTGATGTGATTGTCATTTAGAACCGTCCCATTTGACAACATCCAGCAATCTACTCATATACTACATTTTCTTTGCCTACAATTTCTGCAAATTCATTGATTATTTCATCGTCTGCAAATATTGCTCCACAGCTACTAAGTTTTTCGCCTTGTTTTACATAAACAGATGTATTGTTCCTATCCCCCATAAAAAATCTTATTGCGCCTCTTAGCTTTTCTTTGTTTATTTCATCTAAGTTTGTTATTTCTAAAGTTAGCTTTTTTCTTTTTGGAATACTTTCCATTGCCTGAGATATTGAGCTAAAATCGTTTACTCCGCCATTGTAATTGTTTTTATAAGCACTTGCCCCATTTGAAGTATTTGCATAATTTCTGTGGAAGCCACCACTCATCATATTTTTTAATCCCTCTTCGTCTTCTACATCTACGATAGAGTTTGCTATGATGCTTGCATCTGCGTCTTCCTTCATGCTTATTCTTCCATCAATTACAACAACTGATTCTTCTAACAATAAGTTTGAGCAATTGTTATAACAACTTTCAAATACTATAACCTCACAAGTTCCATACATATCTTCAACTGTTACGAATGCCATTATTTTATTGTTTTTGGTAAACTTCTTTTTGACTTTGTCAATTATTGCAACTAACCTTACTCTTTGCCCATCTTTAACTGCATTTTGCTTTTCTGAAATTACTTGTCCGTTTTCTGCAGATTGGCTATTTAGTGTTTCTTCGTCATCGCCAGATACTGTTTCATTTGCTTCTTTTAATTGCAAAATATTTACATTTGAAATTTTTGCAATTAAATCTTTATATTTCTCTAAAGGATGTCCTGAAATATATATCCCTAGCATTTCTTTTTCCATTGATAATAGTTCTTTTTCAGAATATTCTGGGAGTTCAGTGTAATTGTATTTCATTTTTTGCATTTCATTATCTTCGCTTCCCATATCAAACATGGTTACCTGTCCGGCATAATCCTGATTTTTTGCGTCTGCTATCATATCTATTATGCCTTCATATGAAGCAATAAGTGTGGCTCTTGTTTTTCCTAAATTGTCAAATGCTCCCGCTTTTATTAAACTTTCTATGCACTTTCTGTTTACCGATTCTCCATATATTCTTTCGCAAAAGTCGGTAAAATCTTTATATTTTCCATTTTTTTCTCGTTCTGCTACTATATTGTCTACTGCTTGAAGTCCAACATTTTTTATACTTCCAAGTCCAAATCTAATTGAATTTCCTGAAGCTGTGAATTTTGTAAAGCTTTCATTTATGTCTGGTTTTAATATTTCAATACTCTTTTTTCTACATTCGTCAATGTAAATTGGAACTTTATCTAAATTTCCTAAAAAGCTGTTAAGCATAGCAGCCATGAATTCAGCTGGATAATATGCTTTCAAATATGCTGTTCTATATGCTACTACTGCATAACAAGCTGCATGAGATTTGTTGAATGCATATTTTGCAAATTCTGCCATTTCGTCAAATATTTTATTAGCAGAAGCTTCATCTATACCATTTCTTACACATCCTGGTATTTCTACATTTCCATTTTCATCTAGCTTGCCATGAACAAAGTTTTCTCTTTCCTTTGCCATTACATCTAGTTTTTTCTTTCCCATGGCACGTCTTACTAAGTCGGCTCTTCCCAAAGAATATCCAGCTAAATCTCTTACTATTTGCATTACTTGCTCTTGGTAAACCATACAGCCATAAGTTACTGCTAATATTGGCTTTAGGCTTGGATGAGTATATACTGCATGATCCGGGTCTTTTTTATTTGCTATATATCTTGGGATTTGGTCCATTGGTCCTGGTCTATATAGTGATACACCTGCTATAATGTCTTCTAGGCAGTCCGGCTTTAGTTCCTTCATAAAGTTTGTCATTCCCTGTGACTCAAACTGAAATATTCCAATTGTGTCGCCATCCTGCCACAATTTATACACCTTTGGGTCATTCATTTCTTTGTCAAATTCTACATCTATTCCTTTATTCTTTTTTACTAGTTCAATTGCATCTCTAATAACTGTTAGTGTTCTTAGACCTAGGAAGTCCATTTTTAATAGGCCAAGTTCTTCAAGAGTTGTCATAATATATTGTGTTGAAATAACATCATCTCTTGCATAAAGTGGAACATAATTTACAACTGGCTCACGAGCAATTATTATTCCACAAGCGTGTGTTGAAGCCTGTCTTGGTAATCCTTCGAGTGCCATTGCAATATCTAACAAATTATGTATTTCATTATTACCTTCATATAACTCTTTTAATTCTTTGTTTTGCTCCAATGCTTTTGATATTGTTATATGAGGTTCATTTGGTATCATTTTAGCAAGTTTATCCGCTTCTGCATAAGATATGTCTAGCACTCTTGCTACATCTCTTATTACCATTTTGGCTGCCATTGTTCCAAATGTTATAATCTGAGATACATGGTCATGACCGTATTTTCTAGCAACATAGTCAATTACTTCTTGTCTTTTTTCGTAATCGAAATCTATATCAAAATCGGGCATACTTATTCTTTCGGGGTTTAAAAATCTTTCAAAAATAAGTCCATATTTTATTGGGTCAATATCTGTTATTTCTATTGCATAAGCTACTATTGAGCCTGCACCTGAACCACGTCCAGGTCCTACTGGTATATCATGAGATTTTGCATAATGAACATAGTCCCATACTATTAAAAAGTAATCAGTGTAACCCATTTTGTTAATTACACCTAATTCGTATTCTTCACGCTCCCAAATTTCTTTAGGAGGATTTTCTCCATATCTCTTTTTTATTCCTTCATCCGATAAATGTTTTAAATAATCAAAGTGAGTTGCATAACCTTCGGGTACATCATAATTAGGAAGTATGGTATGTCCAAATTCAAATTCCACATTGCACTTTTCTGCTACTTTTACTGTATTTTCTATGGCATCTGGTACATTTTTAAAATATTCCATCATTTCTTCTGGAGATTTAATATATAGTTCATCTGTTTCAAACTTCATCCTGTCTGGATCTGACATTCTTTTGCCCGTTTGTATGCATAAAAGAACTTCGTGGTTATATGCATCTTCCTTTTTTAAGTAATGTGAATCATTTGTAGCTAAAAGTGGTATGTCTAGTTCTCTTGCCATTTGAATTAGTTTTTGATTTACCATTACTTGCTGTTTTATTCCATTGTTTTGTATTTCTAGATAATAGTCTTCACCAAATAAATTTTTAAACCAAAGTGCTGACTGTTTTGCTCCTTCCATATCTCCTTGAAGAATTTTTGAAGGAATTTCACCTGCTAAACAAGCACTTGAGCAAATTATACCCTCATGGTATTTTTCTAAAACTTCTTTGTCTATACGTGGTTTATAATAAAATCCGTCTGTAAAGCCTAAAGATACTAATTTAATTAGGTTTTTATATCCATTATTGTCTTTAGCGAGTAAAATTAAGTGATTATACTTTGCATCTAGCACTGGGTCTTTGTCTTTCATAGTTCTAGGTGCTACATATACTTCACAGCCTATTATTGGCTTTACGCCATTTGCTTTGCAAGCCTTGTAAAAGTCTATTGCTCCAAACATAACACCATGGTCTGTTATTGCCATAGCGTCCATGCCTAGTTCTTTTGCTCTTACTGGTAAGTCTTTTATTCTATTTGCTCCATCTAATAAACTGAATTCACTATGCACGTGTAAGTGAACAAATTTGCCGTTTAACATTTTGGTTTTCCTTTCCTTTAATCTTTACTTTTATACATTTTAAACATCTTTTTCAAATTAATTTTTTCGCCATAATTTAATATTGCTGATGAATATATTTTTATTGAAATATGAGCTACTATGATTATTGTTACAATTAAAATGGCAATTGAAAGCCATATTTCATTTGTACTAGATAAGCCCATCATTATTCTAAATGGCATACAGAATGGCGATGAAATTGGCACTAAGGCTGCTATTTCGTTTAAGCTACTTGTTGGATTCATCATTGTAAAATATGATAAGTAAAATCCTATTACTGCAAGTATTGCAACTGGTCC
>CALXZV010000047.1 GCA_944393335.1 uncultured Clostridia bacterium
CTAAGTCTTTTGCTTGCATATTTTAGTATTAAGCCTTTATTAGTTACAGCTGCTAAAACAACATCTTTGTCATCTCTTAGTTCTTTACTTGCATAATATAAAAGCTGTCCATCTTGCGAAACTGCTTTTAGGACCAAATCTTTATCTTCAAACAACTTACTTGAAGCATATGCTAATACCCAACTTGCTTTATCTTTTAAAGCTTGAAGCATAAATTCTTTATTGTCCGCATTTGCTTCCGCATCTTCTATTTGATACTCTTTTTCTTCCTCTTCTTCCATTATCTCATCTTCTTTCTTTTAAAACTTTTGGGAATCTAAGAATAAATTTTAGAACGCCCTTTAGTATTAAACTTTAAAGAGCGTTACTACGTTTAGTTTTTAAAAGCCTAGTACTGTCTACCCCAAATTACCATTTTATCTGCTTTTTTGCCACAGCATACGCATGTGTCGCCAACTTTCTCTTGCTTAAATGGTATACATCTTGATTTTGCCGCTGTAAGTTCTTTTATCTTTGCCTCACACTCACTGCTACCACACCACATGGCTTTTATAAATCCTTGTTCTTTATTCATATTTGCTTGAAATTCCTCTAAATTATTTGCAACTGTTGTTTTTGCTTCCATTCTTTTTTTGCAAGTTTCAAACATATTTTTCTGTATGTCTTCTAGTACTTTTTCGATTTTTTCTTCTAATTCATTTAAATTTACTGTAATTTTTTCTGAATTATCTCTTCTAACTAGTACGCATACTCCATTTTCTATATCTCTTGGTCCTAATTCAATTCTTAAAGGAACACCTTTCATTTCCCAATCATTAAACTTAAATCCTGGTGATACTTGATCTCTAAGGTCTATTTCCATTCTAAATTTGTTTTTTAATGAATTATATAGCTCTTCTGCTTTTTCTTTAACTCCTTCTTTATGCATTGCAATAGGTACAATTACTGCTTGTATAGGTGCTACCTTTGGTGGCAATTTCAAGCCTCTATTATCTCCATGAGCCATTATTATTGCCCCTATTAATCTTGTTGATATTCCCCATGATGTTTGATAAGCATATTCTTGTTTTCCTTCTCTATTTTGGAATTTTACATCAAATGGTTTTGTAAAGTTTTGTCCAAAATAATGTGAAGTTCCTGCTTGTAATGCCTTTCCATCATAAGTCATTGCTTCAACTGTATATGTTTCAACTGCACCTGCAAAACGCTCTGTTTCTGTTTTTATTCCTTTTATTACTGGAATTGCTAAGAAGTTTTCTAGAACATCTGCATAAATTTCAAGCATTGTTAAAGTTCTTTCTTTTGCTTCTTTTTCTGTCTCGTGAATTGTATGTCCCTCTTGCCATAAAAATTCTCTTGAACGTAAAAATGGTCTTGTTTCCTTTTCCCATCTTAATACACTACACCATTGATTGTATACCAATGGTAAGTCTCTCCAAGACTTTAGCCACTTTGAATACATTGTAGTAAATATTGTTTCTGAAGTAGGTCTTACGCAAAGTCTTTCATCTAACTTTTCTCCTCCCGCTTCTGTAACCCATGCTACTTCTGGTGCAAAACCTTCTACATGGTCCTTTTCTTTTTGTAATAAACTTTCTGGTATTAATACTGGAAAATATGCATTTTTTACACCTGAATCTTTGAACAATTTATCAGTATAATTTTGAATATTCTCCCATATTGCATATCCATAAGGTCTTATTGCAATGCAACCTTTTGTTTCTGTATAATCTGCTAATTCTGCTTTTCTAACAATGTCTGTATACCATTGTGCAAAATTTTCATCAATATTTGTTATTTCTTTTACAAATTCCTCTTTATTTGCCATTGTCTTTCCTTTCCTATTCATACATAATAGTATTATTATATAACTTATTTATAGAAACTTCAATAATCATTATCCATTATCCTGCTTATACTCTAATTCCGTCATATACGGAAACATCTGCTTTATTGCTTTTGTTGTAATCATTGCTTTTACTGGTACTGGATTTTTGCTCATTTGTTCTACCAATTCTTGCATATAGCAATTTTCTCTAAGTTTATAAACAACGTATCTATTCCTTACATAGTTAAATAATATTTTATATCCATCATCTAAATCTTCTGAAAAGCGCTTGAAAGTGTACTTGCCATCCATTTTGAAAATACTTCTCCTTTTAATAAATTTTTGCCAATAATGATCGTCCATACTGACATGATAGTGCCAATAAATGAGCGTCCTATTTGACAATGCTAATGTTGTCAAATAGAACCGTCCCAATTGACAATCTCCTTTATTTAATCATTTGCTCAAATTCTTCCTCGCTAATTACTGTAACGCCAAGTTTTTGAGCCTTATCTAATTTACTACCTGCATCTTCTCCTGCTAGCACATAATCTGTCTTTTTTGATACGCTTGATGAAGTTTTACCTCCCATTTTTTCGATTATATCACTAGCCTGACCTCTAGAATATTTTGAAAGTGAGCCTGTAAGTACAAAAGTTTTTCCTTCAAATCTATTATCTATTTGTTCTTCTAAATGTTTTGTATTAACACCAGCTTTTACTAATCTATTTACCAAGTCAATAGTTTGCTTTTCTTTAAAGAAACTATATATGCTTTCCGCAATTACTTCGCCTATGTCGTCTTTTGTCGTTAAGTCAAAAGCTGTTGCATTCATTAAGTTTTCTAGTGTTCCATATTTTTTTGCCAAAACTTTTGCTAATTTCTTTCCTACATGTCTAATTCCAAATGCAGAAATTAGATTTTCTAAATCTCTATTTTTGCTTTCATTTATTGCATTTATTAAATTTTCTGCAAATTTTTTGCCATTTTTCTTTAAAGATGCTACATCTTCTACTGTTAGGCTGTATATGTCTGCAATATCTTTTATAAGCTTTTTATCTAGCAATTGCTCAACTATTTTATAGCCAAGACCTGCTATATCCATTCCGTCATTTGATGCAAAATGTACTATATTTCTAAGAGCTTTTGCACTACATTCTATTCCTGTGCATCTAATTGCCGCTTCTCCTGGCTCCCTTACTGCAGGTGCACCACATACTGGGCATACTGTAGGCATATGAAACTCTTTTTCTTCGCCAGTTCTTTTATCTTTTAATACATCTACTACTTCTGGTATTACATCTCCTTGTTTTTGTATAACAACATGGTCACCTATCATTAATCCTTTTTCTTTTATAAAGTCTTCGTTGTGAAGAGTTGTTTTAGAAATTGTTGAACCAGCAACTTTTACAGGTTCTAATACCGCCATTGGAGTAATAACGCCTGTTCTACCAACTTGGCAAATTATATCCTTCAAAATTGTCTCTTTTTTCTCTGGTGGATATTTGTATGCTATTGCCCATTTAGGCACTTTAAATGTTGTTCCTAATTCTTCCCTAAATTTTAAGTTATCTACTTTTACAACTGCTCCATCTATTCCAAATGTAAGTTCTTCTCTTCTATCTCCAATTTCTTTTATAGCTTCTACTGCCTCATCAATATTGTGACAAAGTTTTCTAAAAGGCACTACATTAAATCCTAAATTTGCCAAGAAATTTAGTTCTTCCCAATGTGAATTAAAAGTAGTTCCATCAAATTTTTGCACATTAAATATGTAAATATCTAGTGGTCTTTCAGCTGTTATTTTTGCGTTTAGTTGTCTTAAAGATCCAGCTGCAGCATTTCTAGCATTTGCAAAAAGAGGTTGTCCTAAAACTTCTCTTTCCTCATTTAAAGCTTCAAATTCTTTTTTACCAATAAAAACTTCGCCTCTTACGGTAATATCTATTGGTTCTTTTAATTTATGAGGTATTGATTTTATTGTTTTAACATTTGGAGTTACATCTTCTCCTACTAATCCGTCACCTCTTGTAGCACCTTGTACTAAAATTCCTTTTTCATACTTTAAAGCACAAGACAATCCATCTATTTTGGTTTCTACACAATAGTTGGTTTTCTCGCCATATTCTTCTTCTTTTTCCTTTATTCGTTTATCAAAATCATATAATTCTTCAAAAGAAAATATATCCTGTAAACTTTGAAGAGGAACTTCATGAGTTACTTTTGCAAAATCTTCTTTAACATGTCCTCCAACCTTTTGTGTTGGTGAATCTGGAGTTATAAGCTCTGGATGCTCCTTTTCTAATGCTTTTAACTCATTCATAAGCATATCATATTCATAATCAGATATTTCTGGCTTATCTTCATCATAATATTTTTTTGAATGATAATTTATTATTTTACGTAATTCTTCAATTCTTTCTTTTGCGTCCATTTTGAATTCCTCTCTTTTTAATAAAGTTAAATTTAATTTCAAACTTTTCATTTTTAATTTGAAATTCTCACTTAACTATTTCTTTCTCGCATCTTTAAACAACTCTTTTGCACCTTTTAAATAATCATATCCTGAGAAAATAGTTGCAATTGTACATATTATCATCATAATTGTAGTTATTAAATTAAGTACAAAAGCAAATCCATTTAAAGAACCACTAAATATAGCTCCAAAGCCATTTACATCAACAAATGCTAATATGATTGCTATCATTTGAGTAACAGTTTTTAATTTACCCCAAACACTTGCTGCTATTACTTTACCATTTTCCTCTACCGCTATAAGCCTATATCCTGAAACAGCAAACTCTCTTGTTATAATAATAATTGGTATCCATGAAGGTAATTTGCCTGCACCAACTAATATAAGCATTGCTGAAACGACCAATATTTTGTCTGCTATTGGATCTAAGAATTTGCCAAAATTGGTTATTTGATTATTTTTTCGTGCTAAGTATCCATCTAATTTATCAGTAATAGATGCTATTATAAATATAACATCCATTATTATAAAATTTAATGGTACTCCTAAAATATTTACTGGTATATTTATTAGTGAAAATATAACCATTACTGGTACTAAAATTATTCTAAAAATAGTTAGTTTGTTAGGTGTATTCATAATCGAACTACGTCCCTTGCATAAATATTTAGGTTCTTAAAGGCCACCCATAAGCCTTGGCAGAAAGTTACAAAATGTAACTTTCTGTGCATTAATTCTATCCAATAGGGAAAGTTTAGATTACCCTATTCAATCTCAAATTTGAATAAAAGCCTTTTTATTGTACAACACTATTTGCAACTTCATTTGCCACAGTATTTGTATTTACTTCATTCGCAATTTCATTTGCAGTTTCATTTGCTTTCTGCTCTTTTACCGCATTATCTAGCTCATCAATAAGACTTGTTAGTGTCTGCATATCTTCTCCAAACAATCTCCAGTCATTGTTACTGCTTGAATTTTTAACATTTGAATTTGCCTTGATTATTTCATTTATTAAATCATCAATATTGTCCGGATCTGTTATTTCAATATTACCAGCTGATTGTGAAAGCAAGTTTGTTAATGCTTCATCAAAATTATTTCCAATAGCTATTTTGTTTCCAGATGCCACAACAACTCTTTTTAATGTAGGCTTTTGCTCTGTTGTTTCATTCAACAATTGTTGATAAACTGGCTCAACATATAAAATAGTATTATTAATTGGAACAGCAATCAAATTTCTTGTAATTTTTGTTCCACTTACTGATAAGCTGGCAATGTCTGTTGAAATTGTTCCATCTTGATTAATTTGAGTTTCAATTTGCATTGGCCCCAATACATTACTGTCAGTTGGGAATTCATATAATTTAAGTTTTGCTTCACCATTTTCATATGTTCCTACCATATATGAAATCATATTTTGCTTTCCATATGGTGTAAATGGTATAACTAAGCCAAGTGTTTCTGAATCTGTTCCTGCAGGTTTTACCATTGTGTAATAGCTTTTCATCTGAATAGTTCTGCCATTATTATTAGACTCTGCAATTTTCCAAATATCATTTGCTCTATAAAGTACTTCTGGCTGAATATTATGATATTTTTGAATCACTTCAGCTTGTATATCATACAAATATTGTGGATATACAAAATGCTTACTTATATCTTCAGGAATTTTTTCATCTTTATCTACAAATAATCCTGGATACATATTGTTATATGCCATAACAATTGGGTCTGTTCTATCTGTAATATAAAATTTCATTGTTCCATCAAATGCATTTACTATAACCTTCACAGAATTACGTATATAGTTCATTGTTTCGCCATTATCTAAATCAACTTGCTGTGAAAATGGATAACTATTTGATGTTGTATAAGCATCTATTACCCAATACTGATTACCAGAATCATCTACAACCAAATAAGGGTTTTCGTCATATGTTAAATATGGCATAATTATTCTTGCTCTTTCTAAAATATTTCTATTAATGATTATTTTGCTATTACTATCTACATTTCCTGAAAAAGCTAATTGTAAATCTCCTTCTTTTATGCCAAGAACAATTCTATCAAAGAAATTTAATGTTAGTCCTGCATCTCCTGTATATGAGTAATTTTGCTCTGTTGCATCATCATTTAAGTAATCGAATTCAGTATTTTTATCTTTATTTACAACAACCGCATTATTTGTCTCTAAGCCAAAATATATTCTTGGCTCAGTAGTAGAAATTTCTGCCTCTGACAAATCTCCAAATTCTTTTTGAATATTACTTAAATTACCCTCTTCGTCTGTTTTTCCAGCCATGGTAATTACAGCTCCATAGCCATGAGTATATTCATAAGTTTTGTTTGAATATGTTGTATTACTACTATCTATTTCTCTAGGGCTAACATATACAAGTGTAGGTTTACCTTTTATATTGTACATTTCAATTTGAGTATTTCTATATGTATAATACCCTTTTTCTGTTTGAGAACTTTGTAAATCTTGCAAAACATTGCTATTACTTACTATAGCCACATTGTCTATAACATTATCATTTTGATTTAATTCTTCTCTTGTAATTGTTCCACTATAATCTATATTTTGTTCTTCAATATTTATTCCAAAAGCGTTTTTAGTTTGCCTAATATTTTCAGCTATGTATTCTTGATTTTTATCAAGTACATTTGAACCTATAAATATTAATTGATATCCTGCAAGCACTACTGCTAAAATTATTAAATAAACTGGAACAACAAGCAAATTGCCAAGCACTCTTCTAGTACTTTTATCTTTTAGAGCTTTATATGCTTTAAAAATAGAAATTACTACTAAAATTGCAAAAATTACATATCCCCACAATTTAATTGTAACATCAGAATCTCCTGCTCCAAATAATGAATATTGTGTAGCATCACTAAGTTCAATTGTTAAAAATTTTTCGTTTCCTATGTTTTGTACCATGTAGAAAAATATAAACAATCCCAAAATTACAGCAATTAGTTTAATTCTTGAACCAAGCTTAGATACTAGGTCAACCTTTTTTATTGACTCACGAGCAACTCCTTCAAAGCTAATATTTAAAACGATTAATGCATATACAACTGCATAAATAATAGTTGCAACAACTACTACAAGCAAGTATGATAGCATAAAAGTTATAAATGGTCTTTGGAACATAAAGTAAGATATGTCTAGTCCAAATACAAAATCCGTAGAACCGAATTTAGAATTGCTAAAACAAAGTAATAAATTATTTAACAATAATTGCGTTGTTGCAATACTTCCTATAAGTGCTATAATAAACGAAACAGACTTATTTGGAAACCTTGGCATTTCTTTTTTTTCATCATCAAAAAATACCTTAAGGCTTTTTCTAAGTGTTCTATTTGTAAAATAAAATGCACAATATAAAAAGATAAAGTTAATTATAAAAGTAATTGAAGTATATGCTATGTTGCGCCAAAATACTGGTATGTAATTTTCACCTATTGCCTTAAACTCTAGGTAACTTCCTCTGGCATAAACAAATATTGATAAAAAAGCAATTGTCAATATTACTAATACTATTATAGTTCTTTTTCTTGTAGATCTTTTTACTTTTGCTGATTTGTCTGCTGTATTTTTCGAATCATTTTTTACCGTTGTTTCAGTCTTTATTGATTTTGAGCTATCTTTTTCAGCCATATTTTTTCCTCCTTAAATTATAGCAGCAACAAATTCCTTGCTGTTGAATTCTTGCATATCATCTATTTGTTCCCCAATACCTATGTACTTTATAGGTATTTTATTTTCATCAACAATTCCTATAACTACTCCACCTTTCGCTGTTCCATCAAGCTTTGTAAGAACTAAACCTGTTACTCCAGTAGTCTCTTTAAAAGCCTTTACTTGAGATATTGCATTTTGACCTGTTGATGCATCTAATACCAACAAAATTTCTTTTGAACTATTTGGTAGTTCTCTATCTATAACCCTTTTTATTTTTTCTAATTCATCCATTAAATATTTTTTATTTTGCAATCTGCCAGCAGTATCACAAATAAGCACATCTGCATTTTCTTCTTTTGCAACTTTTATAGAGTCAAATATAACTGAAGCTGGGTCTGCTCCTTCATTTCCTTTTACTAATTTTGCGCCAGCTCTTTCTGCCCATACCTCAAGTTGCTCCGTCGCAGCTGCCCTAAAAGTGTCTCCTGAAGCAATTATGACTTTTTTGCCTTCTTTTTTCAAATTATTAGCTATTTTTCCAATTGAAGTTGTTTTTCCAGCCCCATTAACGCCAACCATTAATATTACAGCCGGCTTATTGCTTAAATCTAGTTTTGGATTATTATCTTTAAAAATTTCTTCTATTTCTTCTCTTAAAGCCTGTTTTACTTGTTCAGCCTCTTTTAAATTTTCTTTCTTAATTCTAGTTCTTAAATTATTTATTATTTTTTCTGTTGTTTCCATTCCAACATCTGCAATTATTAACTTTTCTTCTAATTCATCTAACAAATTCTCATCTACTCTTGTAAAGCTAAATACTTGCTTTGTCTTTGCTAGTCCTTGTTTTAATTTATCAAAAAAACCCATATTTTTTTCTTCCTTTTCGCATTTTATATAAGTATAACATAGTTTTCTGAAAAAGTGTACTAGTTTATGAAATTTATTTGCAATAAATCAAATAAATATGATATAATATTTATGTATTTTTTCAGTTGGGGACGGTCCTTAAATGAAAAAAAATTATATATTTTTTCATTTAAGGACCGTCCCCAACTGAAAATTCCAACT
>CALXZV010000048.1 GCA_944393335.1 uncultured Clostridia bacterium
GCTATAGCTGGGATGGTAAAAGAAACAAAAAAGGCAGAAATGCAAGCAATTGGAGCAGGAGCATTAAATCAAGCTGTAAAGGCTGTTGCAATAGCAAGAGGTTTTGTAGCTCCAACGGGAGTTGACTTAGTATGTATACCGGCTTTTGCAGAGGTTCAAGTCGAGGGGGAAGACAGAACAGGCATTAGGCTTATTGTTGAATCAAGATAGTTAATTGCATAAAGTAATATATAGGGGGCATATATTAAGTGTTTTGCTTTTAGCAAAATGCTCATATATGTCCATTTTTAAATTTTAGACATTCTTAGTTAGCCAAAGCCAGGGTAAAGTCACTTTTAAAAAACTATTTGTTGCAAAGTATTGAAAATAAAGTAATTTTATTATATTATTAATAAGAATTTATTTTGAAAATAATATCAATAATGTTGCTTTTATCAAATAAAAATTTGATTTTTTATTTAAAAATTTAGTAATTAAAACTAGGAGAAATACATGAAAAATAATAATGTTTTCAAATATATATTTATAGTTTTCATAATTGCTTTGATTATTGGTACAGTTTATGTTTTATATAATCAAAATGTACAAAGTGAGGATTTAGAAGAGGAAAACACGGCTAAAGAATCAACAATAGAAATGTTAGATAGCTTAACAATGGGGCTATGCAATTATGATACTATGAACCCACTTTTAACAAATAATAAAGAAATAGTTAACATAAGCAAACTTATTTTTGAACCGCTTTTAAATATTACATCAGATTACAAAATAGAAAATTGCTTGGCAACTTCTTGCACAAAAACAGATGATACAACATATGAGATAAAATTGGATAGCTCAATAAAGTGGCAAGATGGTAGTAGTTTAATTGCTAGAGATGTTAGTTTTACAATAGATAGATTAAAGGAACGTAACACTGTGTACTCAGCAAATGTGGCCAATATAGCAAGTGTAGAAACACCGGATACGGAAACAGTAATTTTACATTTGTCGAGGGCAGTACCATTTTTTGAATACAATTTAACATTTCCAATACTTTCAAGTATGTATTATGCAAATGAAAATTTTGAAACAACCAACAAAATTCCAATAGGAACAGGAATGTACAAAATAGCTAGTATAGACGATAATACCATTTTACTTACTCGAAATGATAGGTGGAGGTATGTAAAAGAAAAAACACCAAAAGCTCAGTCTATTACTATAAAAAGATATGGAACAATGGGTGAAATATACAACAGCTTTAAATTGGGCAATATTGACATAATAAATACATCAGTAGCAAATTATTCAGAATATGTAGGGACAATGGGCTACAACAAAAAAGAATACAAAGGCAGAAATTATGACTACTTAAGCTTGAACTGTAGCGATACTATTTTGCAAGATAAAGCTGTTAGACAAGCCATTAATTATGCTATAGATAAAAATACATTAGTTTCAACAGTGTTTTCAAACAACTATTATGTAGCAAATTCTCCACTAGATTATGGTAGTTATTTGTATAGTGGTGCTGGTGAAATAGGGTACAATCAAGAGCAAGCAAGAACAATGCTGGAGCAAGCTGGCTGGACATATCAAAGTGGCAAATGGCAAAAGAGCATTAGTGGGCATGTAAGAAGACTTACATTGTCTTTAGTTGTTTCTGAAGAAAACAGTAACAGAGTAAATGCAGCAAACGAAATAAAAAGGCAACTTGAAGCAATTGGTATAACTGTTAATGTTACTAAAGTTTCAAATGATAAATATTATGAGTACTTAAATAATAAAAATTATCAAATGATTTTAACAGGTGTTACAAATTCTGTAAACCCAGATTTAACTTATTTTTATGGGGATGGGAACTTAGCAAATTATAATAATAACGATGTAAAATCTAAATTAAATTCTCTTGATAATTTTGCAGATATACAAAAGACAGTAAATGATGAAGTTCCATACATTGGCTTATACAGAAATAAAAATACATTAATATTAAATGCAAATGTTGGAGGAAATTTCTCGCCAAATAGCTATAATGTTTATTATAACTTTAATGAATGGTTTAGGCAAAAATAGCTAATATCAATAAACTATAGAAATATACTAAGTAACTAAAGAATATAAGTAAAATAAAATCGAAAAAATGTTTGGAAAACACTTGACAAATTTTTTGGGTAGTATATAATATGTGTCGTACAAACAAATGTTTAATTAGGAGGAAGTTATGAGTACAGAAAAAGCAAAAGTTGAAAAATCAAAAATAAGTGATGAAAAACAAAAAGCATTAGAGGCAGCACTTGGACAAATAGAAAAGCAATTTGGTAAAGGTTCTGTTATGAAACTAGGAGAATTTAAAGCAATGAATGTTGAGGCAATACCAACAGGAGCTTTAAGCTTAGATATAGCACTAGGTATAGGTGGAATTCCAAAAGGAAGAATTATAGAGGTATATGGTCCAGAATCATCTGGTAAAACTACACTTGCTTTACATATGATAGCAGAGGCACAAAAACTAGGAGGAGAGGCAGCATTTATAGATGCAGAGCATGCTTTAGACCCAGTTTATGCTAAACATTTAGGGGTAGATATAGACAATTTAATCGTATCTCAACCAGACACAGGAGAGCAAGCACTAGAAATAGCAGAAGCATTGGTTAGAAGTGGCGCAATTGACATAATAGTAGTTGACTCAGTTGCAGCATTAGTACCAAAGGCTGAAATAGATGGCGACATGGGTGATGCACATGTAGGTTTACAGGCAAGACTTATGTCACAAGCATTAAGAAAATTAGCAGGTGTTATTAATAAATCAAATAGTGTAATAGTATTTATAAACCAATTAAGAGAAAAAGTTGGTATTATGTTTGGTAACCCTGAAACAACTCCAGGTGGTAGAGCTCTTAAATTCTATGCATCAGTTAGATTAGATATTAGAAAAATAGAAAATATCAAACAAGATGGTGAAGTTGTAGGTAATAGAGTTAGAGTAAAAGTTGTTAAAAATAAAGTGGCTCCACCATTTAGAGAGGCAGAATTTGACATAGTATATGGCAAAGGTATATCAAAATCAGGTAATATACTAGACTTAGGTATTAACTTAGGCTTAGTAGAAAAGAGCGGTTCATGGTTTGGATATAATGGTGCAAGAATTGGACAAGGTAGAGAAAATGCTAAAAAGTATTTAGAAGAAAATCCAGAAGTTATGAAAGAAATTGAAGAAAAAATTAGAAATAACTTCAACGAAGCATTTGAACAAAGCCTGGGTGATGAAGTTATTGATGAAGAACAAGAAATAGAACCAACCGATGATGAGGAAGAATAAAATTTTATCGTTTTGTGGAAAACTCGTGAGAGAATCTTTGAATTGATTTTTTATTGAATAGGAAAAATCAAGTTTTCCTATTCAACAAAAAAATATTGGGTATTTTCAAAAACAATTTAAAAATATTTAAAATGCGGAAAGTAATAAAGATGAAACAATTTGAGTATGTAAAAAAAGAAGATCTATTTCCAAAAAATTATAGTTTGGAAGACTTAGACTTTGCTAAAACTAAAATTTTAAAGTACATAGCTTTTAAAAAAAGAACAGAAAACGAAATTAGACTTAAGTTTAGCAAAATAATAGAAGAAGAACTTTTAGATGACGCAATAGAAGAGCTAAAAGAAAATGGCTATATAGATGATAACAATTACATAAAAAGAGCTATAAATGAGTTTATAGCTCTTAAGAATTTGTCAATTAAAGAAATCAAATACAAGCTTATGTCAAAAGGTCTTAACAAAAACTTAATAGATGATTACATATCAAATAATTTAGATATGCTAATAGATTATGAAATACAGTCAGCAAAGAATATAGCTATAAAGAAGTCTAATTTAGAAAAAGAAGATATAAAAAATTATTTATTGAAAAAGGGATATAGAACTGAAAGTATTGAAAATGCAATGGAAGAGTGTCAAATGGGACGGTTCTATTTGACACAGAGAAAGGATGCAAAATGCAAAACGTATTTACACTAGAAATAAACAAATACAAAATTAAATTGGAAAACTTCGAAGGTCCATTAGATTTGTTGTGCCATTTAATTGATGAAAATAAAATGGATATTTATGACATATCCATAAGTGAAATAACAGATCAATATATAGAATACATAAATATGGCAGAACAAATGAACCTAGAAGTAACTAGTGAGTTTTTGGTAATGGCATCAAATCTTCTTTACATAAAATCAAAAAAATTACTTCCAAGACAAGAAGAAGAGGAAGAAATGCTTTCAGAAGAAGAACTTATAAGAAGAATTATTGAATACAAGCAATACAAAGAAATAACAAACAAATTTAGAGAAATGTATAGTGCGAATAATAAAAGAGCATTTAGACTTCCTGAGGCGATTGAAGTACCCAAAAGAACAGATTTAGAAGTTAAATTCACAGCAAAAGACATATATGATACGTACAAAAACATATTGGACAAAAATGCGAATAAAATAAACCATAATGCAAAAAATATAGAAAAAATAGCAATAGTAGAAAACTACACTGTTGGCGACTCAGTAAAAACGATGTTTAGAGCTTTAATAAAAAATAAACATTTTGTATTTAATAAATTATTTTCCTTAAAAAAGTGTAAGCCACAGGAAGTGGTTACAGCCTTTTCAGGACTTTTAGAAATGTCTAGAAGAAGCAAAGTAGTAACAAAACAAGAAGAATTATTTGGAGAAATTGATGTAGACAAAAAAATGCGTAAAAGTTGCTAATAGCGAGGTGTTGTCAAATGGGACGGTTCTAATTGACACTGTTTTGTGTCATTTAGAACCGTCCCATTTGACAACTCTTTAGAAATATAAAAAATTAAGTATAAAGAGTAAAAAAATGGAAAAACTATTATCAAGGAGGAGTTCTTGTGATAGTTTTTCTTTTTTCATTGCTAATTATTTTAGTATTGTTTATAGCAATATTAACAACTGCAAGTATTAAAATAGTAATAAAAAATATAAAAATAGAAAATTTGGAAAATATCATAAAAATATTAAATATATTGCTTTATGAAAAAGATGATAAGTTAAAACTAAATTTTTTGGACTATTTAAGCTTTGGGGCAAAAATAAAGCTACTTGCATTTGGAAAGTTGCCAATAATATCAATTAAATTAGACAATTATAAAATAAAAAATATTATGCTGAAACAAATAGATAAAGAAATAAGAAAGCATAAAAATATAGAAGAAGACAAGAAAAAAGCTAAAGAATTGTCTAAAAAAATAGTACCATTACTTAATTTGCAAAAAGGCAATTTAGAACTAGAACTAGGAACAGAGGATGCAGCTTTTACAGCAATTGCTAGTTCAATTGTAAGTATATTTATTGCAGTAGCTCTTCCATATGTAGCAGATGTAGAAAAATACAAAAACTATAATTATAAAATAACTCCAATTTATTTGAATAAAAATGTATTTTTTTTACAATTTAGTTGCATAATAACTATAAAATTACTGCATATTTTTAAAGAAATATGTAAAGCAAGTTGAAAAATAATTACAGTATTTGAAATGCAAATTTGATGAATTTTTCAACTAATTTATTTAAAAGTTAAGAAAGGAACGTGAAAAGTATGAGTGAATATCCAATTGAAGGATTAATGAATACTGCAATGAACAGTATTAAAGAAATGGTTGATGTAAATACAATTGTGGGAGATCCAATTCAAACATCAAATAATGTGGTAATAATACCAATATCTAAAGTAAACTTTGGATTTGCAGCAGGTGGAAGTGAATTCAATGGAAAGACAAAAGACCAAGCCAAAAAAGAGCAAGAGATGCCAAAAGAAAGATTACCATTTGGCGGAGGTTCTGGTGCAGGAGTAAGCATATCTCCAATAGCATTTATTGTTGTACAAGCAAGTGGAGTTAAGCTTTTACCAGTAGAACATTCATCATCTATAGATAAATTATTAGACTTAGTACCAGATTTAGCAGACAAATTAAGTGAAATGCTTGGAAAAACAATGAATGGAATAAAACTTAATAAATTGCAAAAAGAAGCAATGAAAGACGGAAAAAATAGTGAAGTAAAAATAACAACTACACCGGCAGGAACTACAACAGAAGTAAAGCAAAAACCAAGCCCTACTCAAGAGCCAAGTTATGATATAGAATATGATGAGACTGATATGTAAATTTATTTACAAAGAATAATTCACTTCAAACACAAAAATTGCAAATATATATAATAATATGTATGATTCAAAAATCTTATTAAAGATTAGTATTCTTTAGTAAGATTTTTGTTTATTATATTGTAAAAAAAATAGCAAAATGGTACAATTATAGCATAAAAATAATTTAACTTTTATAAAATAAAATTAAATATTATAGATAGTCTTAAAATTTCAAAGAAAATTAAAAAATATCAAAATCAAGGAGGCTTATTTGAAAGAGTTAGAAGATATTTTAGGCGCAAGCAATGTTAAATACAATGAACCAATGAGTAAACATACAAGTTTTAAGGTAGGTGGAAATGCAGATATATTTATTACAGTAGATTCACAAGAAAAACTACTTAAGGTCTTGGAATTTGTCAAAAATAATAAGTTTGTAAAAGATAAACAAACATGGCAAAAAGTAGATACATATAATGAAAACAAAGAAAATACAAGTGAGCAAAGCTTGCCAATTACTATAGTTGGCAACGGTACTAATCTTCTAGTAAAAGATGGTGGTATAAGAGGTTTAGTTATAAAATACATAGCAAATAATTATTCTATAGTAGACAGCAACAATGCAAATATAGAAGAAAACCAAAGCAAAACGACAAATTTAGGGCTAAGCCAAGCAAATAAAGAAGATGAAAACTATTTTGTCACAGTTTCATCTGGTATGACAAATGCTTTACTTGCAAAAATTTTATTAGACAATAGTTTATCAGGCTTTGAGTTTGCGGGGGGCATACCAGGCACAATTGGTGGTGCAATTTATATGAATGCAGGTGCCTATGGAGCAGAAATGCAAAATATAGTTGTAAGCACAAAATACTTAGATCTAAATACTTATGAAATTAAAACAATAGCTAATAATGAACATAATTTTGAGTATAGAAAGAGCATTTTTCAAAATTTGAATACAGTTATATTAGAAACAACATTAAAACTTCAAAAAGGCAATAAAGAAGAAATAAAGGCCAAAATGCAAGAATATGCAGAAAAAAGAAAAGCTACCCAACCATTAGATAAGCCAAGCGCAGGAAGTACATTTAAAAGAGGAACAGATTTTATTACTGCAAAACTTATTGACGAATCCGGTTTAAAAGGGTATAGTATAGGGGGAGCACAAGTGTCAGAAAAGCACGCAGGCTTTATAATAAACACAGGGAATGCTACAGCAAAAGATATAATTAATTTAATAAACTATGTAAAAGAAAAAGTATATGAAAAGTTTGGAAAAACTATAGAAGAAGAAGTAAGAATAATTGGAGAAGATTAAAGAAAGGATGTATTATGGGATTTTTTAAATGGTTTACTTCAAAAGCAAAAATGAAAAGATGGATGCTTTTAATATTAGTTGGAGTTGTACTGGTTGGCTATGGAATTTCAAACTTATTATATTTTAACACACTAGGTTTAACAGAAATACTTAAAATAGTTGTATCATTTGTAATAGGCTTTACTGCTATAGTTATAGGCTTTGTGTTTATGCAAAAAAGAACATTAGAACTTTTAATAGAAGAAAGTGACACTAGAAAAGAAACACAAAATATAAACAAACTTATATTCAACAAAAAGGTATATAATCAAGGTCCTAAGATTGTTGTAATAGGTGGAGGAAGCGGACTAAATACAGTACTACGTGGACTTAAAAATTACACAGATAACATAACTGCAATTGTTACTGTATCAGATTATGGCAAAACTCCTACAGATTCAAGAAAGGCACTTCAAGTATTACCTTTAAATGATATTAAAGAGAGTTTGATTGCACTTTCATATAATGAACAAGAAATGGAAAATTTGCTAGATACCAAATTCACATCAGGTCAGCTTAAAAATTTAAGCTTTGGAGATATTTACTTTTTAGCAATGAATAATGTTCATAAAGATTTTACCAAATCTATAGAAAGCTCAAGAGAAGTGCTTAACATAACTGGTAAAGTTTTACCAGTTACATTAGAAGAAATAAAAATTTGTGCAGAGCTAGATGATGGAACAGTTATAGAAAACAGAGATAAAATACCTGAATACGTAAGTGAACATGCTAGCAAAATAAATAGAATATTTATAAGTCCTACAAATTGTAGTCCAGCACCAGGAGTTATAGATGCTATAAAAGAGGCAGATGCGATTGTTATAGGACCTGGAAGTCTTTATACAAACGTTATACCAAATCTTTTGGTAAAAGGCATAGCAAAAGCAATTCGTGAAAGTGACGCAATGAAGATATATGTAAGTAACATAATGACAGAACTTGGACAAACAGATGAATACACCCTATCAGACCATATTAAAGCAATAAATGATTATGTAGGAACAGGAATTATAGATTATTGTATATATGACACGGGCGAAATAGTACCAGAATTCATTAAAAAATACAATCTAAAAGGCTCTGACATAGTAATGCCAGATACCAATAAGGCAAAAGAGCTTGGAGTAAGACTTGTTCAAAGAAACTTATCTAAAGTAGAAGGAGATTCAATAAGACACGACCCGGATGTTATAGCTTCTACAATTATACAATTAATATGTGATGAACTTAAATTTGAAGATATGCAAAATGAAAGTCAGTACATGCTTTTAAACTCTAGACTAAAAGAGTCAAAAAGAGAAATTAAAAAACGTGAAAAAAAGGATAAAAAATTTCAAAAATCAGGAAGAAAACCTTTTGAAAGAAGAGACAGTTCGGTCAAAAGTAAATTTAATACAAAGTATAAAGATAGAATAGAATCAATTAAAGATAGTGATAAAAAAGTAAAAGTCAGAAGAAA
>CALXZV010000049.1 GCA_944393335.1 uncultured Clostridia bacterium
TATAATAACACTAGTAATTTATGCAGATTTTTTGTACTATGGTTATTCAACAAATTTTCTATCACTTTATCAAATAGAAAATTTAAAATATGCAAAAGAAATTGAAAGCGGAATTTCTGTATTAATAAAATATAAAGACATATTTATTTTATTTTTAGATAATATAGCGGTAGCATTTTACAGTATATTGGCTTACAAAAATTTAAAAAGAACATATTATAAAAATAAAATACTAAAAGCCATACTAATTATAGCAATAATTGCATTAAATGTATTCGTGGTTAAAAAATATATAAATGAAATTTATGATACAAAAAGTTATAATAAATCATTAATAGTTGAAAATGCATCAATATATTATTATCACTATGAAGATGCAAAAGACTATATCTCTAGTTTAATAAGTAAGCCAGAAATTGATGAACAAAGACTTGAAAAGGCTTATGAAGAAAATGAAAAAGACAAAACCCAGGGAACAGAATATACAGGAATAGCAAAGGGAAGCAATGTTATAATATTGCAATTAGAAAGTTTAAATGAATACATAATAGGAAAACAAGTAAATGGAAAAAAATAACACCAAATTTAAACAAATTCTTTAATGAAAACGTTTCTTGTACTGATATGTATAATCAAGGATTGGGAACAACGGCAGATTCGGAATTTGAAATGGAAAACTCTCTTTACCCATTAGAAAATGGATATGTATTTCAAAAATATTATGCAAATACATGGAACGATATTTATACAACTTTAAGAAATGAAGGCTACTATACTTCCTTCATGCACCCAAATTCAAGCACGTATTGGAATAGAGATGCTGTGTATCATCAGGGGTATCATATAGATGAATACTATGATATTACAAAATTCCCTAACATAGAAAATGCAGGTGGATTTTATTCTGATGAAGGATTTTTTGAAGAAGCGGTTAATATTATGAATTCATACGAGGGAAATTTTTGCACAACATTAGTTAGTGTTACAACTCATATTCCATTTTACTTAACAGGAGTGTCAAATTTAGAAGAAAAACGTACTATAACAGAAGAAGACATTTCTGATTTGACAGATGAAAACTTAAAAAATTATATCCTATCTTGCAATTTTGTAGATTATGCATTTGGAAAATTCATGGATGGGTTAGAAACAACAGGACTAGCTCAAAATAGCATTATAGTAGTCTATGGTGATCACGGAAGTGGAATTGACTCAGATGATTTATTGAAATTATATGGAGAAAATGATGATACATATACAGACCTTGAGTGTGAAACAAAAGATGTTCATGTGCCATTTGCAATAAAAATACCAAATGTAAACACAGCTGAAACAATAACAAGGTGTGTATCTAAAATAGATATAAAACCTACAATACTAGACTTGCTAGGTGTAGACGACAAATTTTCTATTGGTACAAGCATTTTTTCAGACAAAGACTATTCTTTTATAAAAGGGTTAGGATTTATTACAAGTAAGTATTATTGTATAAATGATATTTACTATGATAGAGAAACATTTGAAGAAATAGAAGCAACAGATGAATTAGCTAGATTACAAGAAAAAATGGAAAATGAAATTTATTTGTCAGATACTATAATAAAAAACAACCTATTTGTCAATTGGGACGGTTCTAATTGACATGACATGACGGCTCCTCTTTAGTATGAAAATTAAGCAAAATGATTGATTAATGTCGAAAAATGGTGTATAATATTAATGTTAGGACGAAAAAAATGAAGGCGAAAGGGCGAATATTTTATGGAGACTATAAGTGTAATTATACCAGCATTTAACGAAGAAGCAAACATAGCAAATTCAATAGCAGTAGCAAAAAAATGCAGTTTAGTAAATGAAATATTAGTTATAAATAATTTAAGCAAAGACAAAACAGAACAAATCGCACTAGAAAATGGAGCAAGGGTACAAGAGTGTAACTTTCAAGGCAAAGGATATGCAATGGAAGACGGAATAAAATATGCCAAAAATGATGTTATAGTTTTTCTAGATGCAGATGTTAAATATGAACACCAAAATATAGTAGAGGAGCTTGCGAGGCCAATAATTGAAAACAAAGCAGACTTTGTAAAATCTGCTTTTGATAGAACAGTAGGGGGAACAGTAACAGAAATAGTTGTTAAACCTCTATTAAATATTATTTATCCAAATATGTACAAATTTACTGAGCCAATTAGTGGTATGATAGCATCACGAAAAAGCATACTTCAAGAATTAACTTTAGAAAAGGACTATGGAGTAGATATAGGAATATTGCTTGATGTTATAAATAAAGGTTATAGAGTAACAGAATTAAATATAGGAAAAATCATCAACACATCACATGATCACAAAAATAATGAAACAATGTCAAAAATGTCTACAGAAATAATTAGAGCTATATTAAAAAGGACAAGTATATTAAAATAATAGCAGAGTAGGACTAAATTACAAGATTTTGATTAAAAAATTATATTATAAATAATTGCTATAAAAGGTTTATAGGCATCCTTTTAAAAGTCTAAATATTATATAAAAGGAAATTAAAGATTGAACGAAGAACTAATTTCAGTAATTATACCAGTATATAATGTAGAAAAATTTTTACCATATTCATTAGAGAGAGTAATAAATCAAACATACAAAAATTTAGAAATTATTTTAATTAATGACGGCTCAACAGATGGTTCAAAAGCAATTTGTGAAAAGTATGCAAAAAATGATAAAAGAATTAAATTATTAAGTCAAAAAAATCAGGGCGCTGCAGTTGCCAGAAATACTGGACTAGAAGTAGCTTCAGGCGAATATATTGGTTTTGTGGACTCTGATGACGTTATTTCACTTGAATTTTACGAATGTTTATACAAATTATTAAAAGAAACAGATTCAGATATATCTGAATGTGCTTCAGTTCAAATAAGTGACGAAGATTTATTCAATAAAAATTATAAATTTGATAATATAAATAATTTAGAATATATTACCACAGACTCTCTAGGAGCTTTAAACAGAATAAACAGTGAAGATATATATATAACAGGAAAATCAATAGTTGTATGGAATAAGTTATACAAAAAAGAATTATTCGACGATATTAGATTTCCAGCAGGAAAAAAGTATGAAGATGATTTAACAACATATAAGCTATTTAACGAAATACATAAATTGGTTTCAACAGAAAAAGTGTTATACAATTATGTCCAAAGAAAAAATAGTTTAATGCACAAAGAATTTTCAATGAGCAGACTAGAGGCTTTAGAAGTATTTGATAATTATGAACAATTTTTTAAAAAATACAATAATAAGTACTTGTATGCCAAATGTTTAGTTAGGTATCTTAGAATTTTATACACAATATTAGAAGAACTTTATAATTCACAATATGAGGATAAAGAAAAAGTAAAAAACATACTGGAAAAAAAGTTTAATGAAGTTTATAGTAAACTAGCAAATAGCCTAGATGGTTTAAAATCAAATGAATTAGAGTATGTAGAAGAAAATAAAAAATTATACTATAATAAATTCTTTAACTTATTGAAAAAATAAGATGCTTGAAAAACAAGGTATATAAAACTAAATATCTTTTATCCTTGAGTTTTCACTTGGCTAAAAGGGGGAAAATAAAATATGAAAATTTACGTAATAAGACATGGACAAACAGATTACAATGTGAAAAATATATTTCAAGGGAGAAAAGATATACCGTTAAATAATGAAGGCATAAAACAAGCAGAGGAAACTGCTAAAAAATTTAAAAATATACATATTGATGTTATTTTAGTTTCACCACTAATTAGAGCCAAAGAAACAGCTAAATATATAAGTGAAGTTACAGGAGTAAAACCTATAGTTGAGCCGGGGCTTATTGAAAGAAATTTTGGTGATATGGAAGGTAAGTCAAATAGAGAAGATTGCAATATGAAAATTCTCTTAGATTATGATAAAAATTATAACATTTGCAATGTAGAACCTATACAATCACTATTTAAAAGAGTTTTTTCTTGTATGGATGGCATAATTGAAAAATATAAAGATAAAAGTGTTGTATTAGTAACTCACGCAGGAGTTGCACAAGCCATAGATTGTTATTTTAATGGTCTCCCAGCCAATAAAGACTTAGAATCTATTGCACTAAAAAATGGAGAAGTTAGAAAGTACATTGTAAATAATAAATAAAATTGTAGATTTATAAAAGATGTTGAATTAATATTTTAAATTAATAATAAAAGGAGAATTTAAAAATGAACAATTACTCTTATATAACAGTTTTAAGTACAGAACAGTATTTAAAAGGAGCACTAGCACTTGCAAAATCTTTAAAAAATGTAGAGGCAAAATATCCTTTAGCAATGTTAGTAACTTGCAATATTTCAAAACAAGATGAAGAAAAAATAAAAAGTTATGGCATACAAATAATAAAAAAGCCAAGTATTGAATTACCAGAAACCATAAAAGCTAAAAATGACAAAGGCAGCTTTTCTCATTGGACAAATACTTTTGATAAATTATTACTATTTGAACTAACAGAATTTGATAAATTGGTTTATTTAGATAGTGATATGTATGTAAGAAAAAACATAGATGAATTATTTGAAAAAAAGAATATGTCTGCAACAATAGATAGAAGATATGGCCCTTCTGTAAGCAAAGAGTGGACAAAACTAACTTCAGGGCTAATGGTTATAGAACCAAAACAAAATGTGTTACCTTCATTTTACAAAATAATAGATAAAATAATAGATGAGAAAGAGTCAATTGGTGACCAAGATGTTTTACAAGAATATGAACCATCATGGGACACAAAAGAAGAATTGCACTTAGATGTAGGATATAATCTTTTCTTCCCACATATTGACTACTATATTACTTACAATAATTATAAATTAGATGATATAAAAGTAGTACATTTTATTTACACAAATAAACCTTTCTTTTTAAATAAAGACCAAATAGAAGAATATATGGGCTATGTAAATAAAATAAAAGAAGATAATTATGCAAAATCAGGATTTCAATATCAAAAAGACAGTATACTATGCGGAGATAAATACGAAAGAATAGTATTAGATGAATATTTTAAAATATTAGAATAAATTCTGTAAGCTGCATATATTAAACCTATTAGAATAAATTTTGTAAAATTCATATATTAAACCTATTAGAATAAATTTTGTAAAAATATGTCAAAAACTATTGCAAAAAGTCGAATAATGTAATATTATATTAAATATGGAAAAAGTTGGATATGAGGGGTAAAATTATGAATATTGCATTATTGTCTAGCAATGCTTTAATAATTTGCATAAGCATACTAGTTTACACAGGCTTAGCAATTGCCTTACAAAACAAAATATTAGTAAATGTTTTAAATATAAATAAAGATGATATAAAAAGAACATGGATGGTTCAAACTGTCCTTGTTTCTTTTATACGTATGGCTACGCCTATGCCATATTCTATAATATTAGAAGTAGCTGTACAAATGATAATTTACAAATTAGTATTAAATCTTAAGTTCGAAAAACTTATAATTCTAGAAGAAATAAATCTAGTAATTTCTTCTAGTGCAAACTTAATCTGTGCGAAGATTAACCAAACAAACTTATTTTCTCAAGTTTCAAATAACATATTTATGTTCACTTTAGCAGGCATTTTAGCCATTTTAATTTATGCTTTTGTATACTTTTTAATAAATAAATTTAAAATAAAATTAAATGTTTCAGAAAATTTAAATCAAAAAGCAAAAAATCAAATTGTAGAAGTAAGCGTAGTTTCGTCGGTATTGATTCTAATAAATGAAATAAGTTTATTTAATATGTTCGAAATTTTACCAACCTCAATTTATATTTTAGCAATTGTTTTAGTTGTTTGTTATTATTTGATAACTGTAATAAGCATAAATAAAACCATACAAATACAAGAGAAGCAAAGCAAAATTAGCAATTTAGAAGGTAATAATACAAGGCTTCAAGAGAGTTTTGATGATGTACGTTCTTTTAGGCATGACATAAAAAACATAATGCAAGGTATGGGTGGTTACATTGCAGCAAAAGATATAGACGGGCTAACTAATATGTACAACGAATTTATATGCGATTGCAAAGGTATAAAAAATGCAGAGAGTTTTGAAAGCCTTGCAAATTCCAGCCCAGCAATCTATAACCTAATTAACAACAAATATATAGAAGCCAAAAAGTATGGCATAACCATAAATGTTGAAGTGTATGTAAACTTAAATAGCCTAAAAATCAAAATTTATGAACTATGTAGAGTACTTGGAATTTTAATAGATAATGCAATAGAGGCGAGCAAAGAGTGTGACAATAAGCAAATATGTATCAAATTTATAAAAGATAGTTACAACAATAGAAATCTAGTAATAATAGAAAATCCTTGCAAAAATACATTACTAGATTTATCTAAATTAAAACAAAAAGGTTTTACAACCAAAAAAGATAAACGTAGCCATGGCCTTGGACTATGGAGAGTAAATAAAATAGTACAAAAAAATGAAAACTTAAGATTAACAACTTCACGCGAAGACGGAAATATATTCAAACAGCAGTTAGAGATTTATAATTGGAAATAATAAAATTATAGCTGGTGGATTAAATTTTATTCCAAAAAAACAAGATTATTTCGCATATAATCTTGTTTTTTTAATAAAATTAGTTATATAATATAATAAGCATCATTTTAGGCAATTGAATAAGATGACAAACCGCAATTCTAAAAGAAAGAATAAACTTACGGTAAATTTTATTATGAGGAGGAAGATACATTAAGTTTAGTGTAAAGCTTGCTTAATTTATCGCAAAAAAATTATGAATTTAAAAAATATTATAGCAGGAATCGAAGGACTAAAAGCTAAAGGAGATTTAGATGTTGAAGTAAACAATATAAGCACAGACTCTAGAAATATAAAACCTGGAGATATGTTTATCGCAATAAAAGGCTTTGACACAGACGGTCACAAATTTATACCAATGGCAATTCAAAATGGAGCAAAAGTTATTTTAATTGATGAATCTGAACTAAAAAATGTAATGGGAGATATTCCTCAAGATGTAATTTTAATTACATCTCCAGATTCAAGAATTGCAACAGCACTTTGTGCATGTAATTACTATGACAATCCATCAAGAAAAATGCAAATTATAGGTGTTACAGGTACAAAAGGTAAAACAACAACAACTTTTATGATAAAATCAATTTTAGAAAAACAAGGCATAAAAACAGGTTTAATTGGAACTATTGCTGAATATTCAGGAAGCAGAAAAATAGAAGATAGTGATAGAACAACTCCAGACAGCATTGAACTTCAAAGACTATTTGCAGAAATGTACAAAGACGGATGTACAGCTTGCGTTATGGAAGTTTCATCACAAAGTTTAAAATTACATAGAGTAGATGGCACAGATTTTAACATAGGCATATTTACAAACTTTTCAGAAGACCATATAAGTCCAAAAGAACATCCAGATATGGAAGACTACTTTAATTCAAAAGTCAAACTATTTCAAATGTGCAAATATGGTTTTATAAATGTTGATGATATAAATACAATTAGAGTACCAAGTTTAGCTCCAAATTGTACATTTAAAACATATGGTATAGATAATGAGAGTGATTTACTTGCAAAAGACATTACAATAACAAATTCATATGTAGACTTTAGAGTTAAAGTAAATGGTAAAAATGAAAGAATAAAAACAGACATACCTGGTAGATTTAGTGTTTACAATAGTCTAGCTGCAATTTCAGTTGCAGAAAAATTAGGCTGCTCAACAGAAAATATTAAATCAGCCCTAGAAACAGTAAAAGTACCAGGAAGAAGCGAACTTGTAGATAACAAGCTTGGTTTGACCATTATGATAGATTATGCTCATTCACCAGAAAGCTTAGAAAACATATTACAAGCTGTTAAATCATATACTAGAGGTAGAGTTATATCTGTATTTGGCTGTGGTGGAGATAGAGATAAGGGCAAAAGACCTTTAATGGGCGCAATTTCAGGTAAAATAGCAAATTATACAATAATTACATCAGATAACCCAAGAACTGAAGATCCAACAACAATTGTAAAAGAAATTGAAGAAGGTATGAAAAAGACAAATGGCAGATATGAATGTATAGTTGACAGAACTGAAGCCATAAGAAAAGCTATAAAAATGGCAAATAAAAATGACATTATTGTTTTGGCTGGTAAAGGTCATGAAACATACCAAGAAATAAATCATGTAAAACATCATTATGATGAAAGAGAAATAGTTGCACAAATCATAGATGAGATGGAAAATGACGAATCAAAAAAGACTACAAAAAAATAAATTAAATCGCGAGCAAAGCGAGTGAATTAAATAAATGAAAGATTAGACGTAGCACATAAACGTTTTAAAAACGCTTAGGGGGAAATACAAATGAGTTTTCAAATAAAGATATTATTATTATCTTTTGCTGCAAGCACAGTAATATCACTAATAGTAATACCAATACTTAGAAGGTTAAAAGTAGGGCAATCAGAAAGAGAAGACGGACCAAAATCACATTTAAAGAAAAAAGGAACTCCTACAATGGGAGGAATTATACTAATAATCACAATAATTTTACTTAGTGCATTTTTATATATTGATTATGCCAAAGACGAGCCAGAAATAGCAACAAGACTACTTCCAATGGTATTTGTTACAATAGGATTTGGCTTAATAGGATTTATAGATGATTTTAAAAAAGTTATTTTGCATAATACGGATGGACTAAGCCCAAAACTAAAAATGCTAGGGTTATTAATTATAGCAGTTGCATATGTGGTAATGCTAGTATTTAA
>CALXZV010000050.1 GCA_944393335.1 uncultured Clostridia bacterium
GATGGACTAAGCCCAAAACTAAAAATGCTAGGGTTATTAATTATAGCAGTTGCATATGTGGTAATGCTAGTATTTAACTTTGACAATGGAACAGATATCTACATACCTTTTGTTAAAACATATATAACACTTCCGCTATGGTTATATATACCTTTTGCAGTAATTGTAATACTCGCTACAACAAATGCAGTAAACCTTACAGATGGCATAGATGGCTTGTCTACAAGTGTAACAACCATAATACTTACTTGCTTAACTGTAATTTCTATAATATGGGATGTAAAGGAAACTACAATTTTTGGATGTATTATAATAGGCGCAGCTTTAGGATTTTTGCTATTTAACCTTCATCCAGCTCATGTATTTATGGGAGATACAGGCTCATTACTTTTAGGAGGGGCCATAGCAGGAATTGCACTATATTTAAAATTGCCACTATTATTAATTATAATTGCAATAATACCAGTTATAGAAACTTTATCTGTAATTTTACAAGTAGCATATTTCAAAAAGACAGGAAATAGATTGTTTAAAATGGCACCAATACACCATCACTTTGAACTTTCAGGTTGGAAAGAAAATAAAATAGTTTCAATATTTAGCTTAATAACACTTATAATGTGTATGGTTGGAATAATGGCTATCTAATTAATATAAATTTTTACTAATTAATTGGCACAAAAGGCAAATTAATTAAAAATAATTTAAAGGAATGATGAGTAAATGCAGGCAACATCTAAAACCAAAGGTTTTGCTAAACAAAAAGAAAGCAAAAACAAAGTAAATTTATCTTCATTAAAATCTGGTAATCGTGTAGATTTACCATTATTGATTGTTGTTCTAATGCTTGTTGCATTAGGATTAGTTATGGTGCTTTCTGCAAGTAGCCCATCTGCTTTAGCAGAGTCAGGAAATTGGTATACGTATTTTAGAACCCAATGTATTGCAGCTGTTATGGGTTTAGTATTTATGATTATATTATCTAAAATAAACTATGATATATATAAACATTTTTATAAATTAATATATATTTTGTCAATTGCAATACTATTTTTAGTACTTTTGCCAGTAATAGGTTCAGGAGCAAATGGTGCAAAAAGATGGATAAATATAGGAATAGGTGTTCAGCCATCAGAAATAACAAAAATAGGATTAATAATATGGGTCGCAGGATACTATAGTGATCCAAACAATAAAATAGAAGGCATTTGGAAGTCATGTATAAAACCACTTATAGCAGTAGGAATACCAATAATTATACTACTTGTTGTGCAAAACCACTTGTCTGCAGGTATAATCATTGGAATGGTTACAGTTATTATGATAATAATGAGTGGATGCAAACTTAGATACTTAGGAATTCTTGCAGGTAGTGCATTGGGAGCTTGTGCAATAGCTTTTCCATTTGTAAAAGATAAATTAATGAGCAGTTTTAGGTCTGACAGAATTATGGCATGGCTAGATCCTTGGGCAAATACAAGTGGAACGTCTTATCAAACTGTGCAAGGACTTTATGCCATAGGTTCAGGTGGACTATTTGGAGTAGGGTTAGGAGAAAGTACTCAAAAATATTTATACATACCTGAAGCACACAATGACTTTATATTTGCTATTTTAGCAGAAGAACTAGGCTTTGTAGGCTGTGCATTAGTATTAAGTTTATTTACTGTTTTAATAGTTAGGGGCGTATTAATTGCAATAAGAGCAAAAGATAGCTTTGGAAGCCTAATAGCAATAGGAATAACAGCATTAATTGCTGTACAAGTAATTTTAAACATTGCAGTTGTAACAAATACAATTCCTAATACAGGAATTTCATTACCATTTTTAAGTTATGGAGGTAGTTCATTAGTTATTTTACTTTCTGCAATGGGAATACTTATGAATATATCTAGGTCAGCGAAAAAAATATAGCGAATAGGAGGATTTATGAAAGTTGTAATAGCAGCAGCTGGAACAGGAGGACACATTAATCCTGGTATAGCAATTGCTAATAAAATAATGAAAGAAGAACCAAATTCTAAAATAATATTTATAGGAACAAAAAGAGGGTTAGAAACAAACCTAGTTCCAAGAGCTGGCTATGAATTAAAAACAATTGATTCTTATGGAATTTCTAGAGAGTTAAGCCTTAAAAATATAAAAAGATTAGCAAAAACTATCCATTCTATTACTGAGGCTAAAAATATACTTAAAAATTTTAAACCAGATTTAGTAATTGGAACTGGTGGATATATTTGTATATCAGTATGCACAGCTGCAAAAAGATTAAAAATACCATATATAATTCACGAAAGCAATGTACTTCCAGGGGTAGCTACAAAAATGCTTTCAAAAAATGCTGAAAAAATTTTAGTGGGATTTGAAGAAGCAAAAAATAGATTGCCAAAAGCAAAAAAAATAGTCTTTAATGGTACACCAACTAAAGTAAAGAAAATAAATTTTAGTAAAGAAGAAATAGAAAATAAAAAGAAAGAACTTGGCTTTGACAACATTAGACCTCTAGTTCTTGTTTTTGGAGGAAGCCAAGGTGCTCAAAGTATAAACATAAGTATGACAAATATTATAAAAAACACAATGAATACAAATTATCAAATAATTTGGGCAGCAGGACCAGAACAATATGAAAAAGTAAAACAAGATTTGCAAAAAGAAAATATAGATATAGATAAATTAAAAGGTATAAAAGTAATGCCATACATATATAATATGGAAGAAATAATGAATATAGCTGATTTAATTGTTTCAAGAAGCGGAGCAATGACAGTTACAGAAATTGAAAACGTTGGAAAGCCAGCCATATTTATACCATTTCCATTTGCAGCAGAAAATCATCAAGAATATAATGCAAGAGTCTTAGAAAAACAAGGCGCTGCTAAAGTAATACTAGATAAAAACTTGACAGCAGAGGCTTTAAATGCTACAATAAACGAATTAGCGAAAGATAGAAGTGCTTTAGAGCAAATGGGCAAAAATGCTCACAAGCTATCTACAGAAAATGTAGAAGACAAAATTTATGAAGAAATTAAGAGAGGAAATTAAACAATGGCAGACAAGTTGATAATAGTGGAATCTCCCTCAAAAGCAAATACAATAAAAAAGTTCTTAGGAAGCAATGTAAAAGTAGTTGCTTCAATGGGACATGTTAGAGATTTGCCTAAATCAAAGCTAGGTGTAGATGTAGAACATGATTTTGAACCTCAATATATAAACATTAGAGGTAAAGCAAATTTAATAAATAGCTTAAAAAAAGATGCGAAAAATGCAAAAGTAGTTTACCTTGCAACCGACCCTGATCGTGAAGGAGAGGCTATTGCTTGGCATTTGGCGTATCTTTTAGGCATACCTGAAGATGCTGTTTGCAGAGTTACATTTAATGAAATTACAAAAGAAACAGTAAAAGATTCAATGAAAAAACCTAGAAAAATAGATATGAATTTAACAAATGCACAACAAGCAAGACGTGTATTAGACAGAATAGTAGGTTACAAAATAAGTCCTATTCTTTGGAAAAAGGTAAAAAGAGGTTTATCAGCAGGTAGAGTACAATCAGTAGCAGTAAAACTAATTGTAGATAGAGAAAACGAAATAGAAAATTTCAAACCAGAAGAATATTGGAACATTTTAGCTACACTTTCAAAAAATAATGATAAATTTATAGCTAGATTTTATGGCAAAGACGGCAAAAAAATAGAGCTTCATAAAAAAGAAGAAGTAGATGAAATTTTGCAAAACTTAAAAAATGCAAAATATATTGTAACAGATGTAAAAAAAGGTGAAAAGAAAAGAACACCAGCACCACCATTTACAACAAGTACAATGCAACAAGAAGCTTCAAGAAAACTAAGCTTTCCTATTAGAAAAACAATGCAAGTTGCCCAAGGTCTTTACGAAGGTGTAAAAGTAGCTGATAGAGGCACTGTTGGTTTAATCACATACATGAGAACAGACTCAACAAGAATTTCAGAAGAAGCAAGAGCTGCTGCAAAAGTGCATATTACAAATAAATATGGTGCAAACTATTATGAAAATAGGTATTACAAAACAAAAGCAGGAGCACAAGATGCACACGAAGGTATAAGACCAACATATATAGACTTAGATCCTGAAAAAATAAAAGATTCATTAACTTCTGACCAATATAAATTGTATAGACTAATTTATAATAGATTTATTGCAAGTCAAATGGCACCAGCAGTTTATGATACAATATCTGCAAATATAGATGCAAATAGTTATAATTTTAGAGCAAGCGGACAAACTCTTAAATTCAAAGGATTTATGACATTATATGTAGAAGACAGAGATGACAAATCAAACGAAGACGAAGAAAGCCATATGCCAGATTTAGCAAAAGGTGAAGAGGTTAAAAAAGAAAAACTAGATGCAAAACAAAGCTTCACAGAACCACCACCAAGATATACAGAAGCAAGTTTGGTAAAAGCACTAGAAGAAAAAGGTATAGGAAGACCAAGTACTTATGCTACAATCATATCAACAATATTAGATAGAAGATATGTTCAAAAAGAGCAAAAACAACTTGTACCAACAGATTTAGGAAAAGTTGTAAACAAGCTTTTAGTAGAAAATTTTGGTGATATAGTAAATGTAGAATTCACTGCAGACATAGAAAATCAATTTGATGAAATTGCTGAAGGAAAAGAACCTTGGAAACAAGTTATAAGAGAGTTTTACACACCTTTTGAACAAGAAGTGGAAAAAGTAGACAAAGAATTAGAACATGTAAAGCTAGAAGAAGAAGTTACAGACATTCCTTGTGAAAAATGTGGAAGAATGATGGTCGTAAAATACGGCAAATACGGCAAATTTTTAGCTTGTCCAGGTTACCCTGAATGTAAAAATGTAAAACCATTTGTGGAAAAAATAGATGTACCTTGTCCAGTATGTGGAGGAGAAGTGCATATAAGAAAAACAAAAAGAGGAAGAAAATATTATATTTGTGAGAACAACCCAAAATCTTGCAATTATATATCTTGGAATAAACCAAAACTAGGTGAAAAGTGGGAGCCAGAGCAAGAAAAAACAGCTGGTAAAACAAAAAAGACCAAAGCAAAAAAGACAAGTTCTAAAGACAAAACTACTACCAAGGCAAGTAGCAAAGCTGTAAAAGCGAAAAAGTCTAAAACAACAAAATCTAATGCAAAAAAGGCAAAGAAAACTACAGCTAAAAAGAAAACAACAAAATCTAGTTAAAATCTAAAGAAAAAATATATAAAAGCATTCAAAAATATAAAATCTTTGGTATAATATATATAAAGTTTTATGTTTGATTGTGACAAAAGTCACAAGAAAGAGAGGAACAAATGAAATATAACGAAAAAGGCTCTGTAACAATGGTAGTTGCTGTTACAATATTTTTTATAGTTATATTGCTTTCAAGCTTTTACATTTATACTTCAGCAAGAAGACGCTCGCAACTAGAAGAAACTGAAAGAATTGCTGAATCGTATAATGGAGATATGGAGAGTATTTACACACAGCTAGTTTACCAAGAAGATATTGACCTATTTGATTATGAGGGCCCATCAGAAGGAATAAGCTTAAAAGATGGAGAGAAGTATTATCAAACTGATGCACAAAGCCCAATTAAAAGAATAGAAATTCCGGAAATATATAAAGGAGAACCAGTTACAAAACTTGGAATAGTAGGATCAAATGGACATGTTAAGGGCTTTAACTCTAGCAACATTTTGGAGATTACTTTTCCAAATACAATAACTGAAATAATTGATGGAAATTTAAATAATGATGAATATGGTGTATTTTCTCAATCAACATCATTACAAAAGGTAGAGTTACCAGAAAGCTTAAATAAAATAGGTGCTGCAGCTTTTAGAGGTTGTACATCATTAGATGAAATAAATATTCCTACAAATGTAACTGTAATAGGTGACAAAGCTTTTAAAGACTGTGTAGTACTTCCAAATATAACATTACCAGATAATTTAACTACACTAGGAAGCAGTGCATTTGAAAATTGTTTCAAACTTGAAAATATTTCTGTTCCTTCGGGAGTTACAACAATAGGAGATAGCACATTTAAAAATTGTACAAGCCTAAATACTGTAACTATAGGAGATAATGTAACTTCAATAGGAAATAGTGCATTTGAAAATACCAGTCAGGTAAATAGCATTGTATTACCTGCAACTGTTGAAATTGTGGGAACAAATGCATTTAAAGATTGGACATCATCACAAATAATATATGTACTTGGAAAATCAAATATCAATGATTTTAGTACTCATGGAGATAATTGCTTTGGAGGAGCAACAGTAATTTATTCTGATGCATCTTACACTGTTGCAAATAGTACAAGCTCTCCATATTATGAATATACTGCACCAGAAACAGGTTACTATGATTTGGTACTTAATGGAGCATCAGGAGGAACTGCATCATATTCAATTAATGGAGCTGCAAATTTACATTCTGATGGTGGAAGAGTAAATTTAAGAATATACTTAACTAAAGGTTCAACTCTATACTTTGTAGTAGGCGGTCCAGGTGGACGTGACGGTGAATTTAATGGCAACACTGCACATTCTTATGGAGGATATAATGGTGGAGGCAACGGAGGCATAGGAATGTTGTGGAAAACCGACATGGAGCAATACTGCGGTCCAGGTGGAGGTGGAGCTACAACTGTAGCAATATCTTTAAACGGAACCGACGGAAGATTGCAGTCATATGGAGATCAAACTACTGCTGCAAAATATGTATTAGCAGTTGCCGGTGGAGGCGGTGGCTCAACACACGGACAAATATATTATAATGCATCAAGAGATTCTAGAGGAGGATCAATAACTGAAAAATATAAATTTGGTATTGGAGAAAGCGGAGGAGATTATTCTCAGTATAGATGTAATCAATCTGTTGCAAATAGTATTGAAGGCTCTGGCGGTGGAGGCCGGAGGCTGGCTTGGAGGCTTGTCATACACTGGTCCAGTTAAACAGTCAGAAATAAAATACAATGGTAGCGGTGGTTCATCTTATGTATCAGCAAATAATCAAACTCTAACAGCAGATGGGTCAGAAGCAACAGTTGTTTCAAGTACAATATCAGTTGGTGGAGGACCTTCATATAATACTTCAACTGGATGGTATAAAAACAGTGCTTGGTTCTATGATGGACTTCCAGGATCTGCAAGCATAAAATGGGTTTCAAAATAACAAAAGCTAGGTTCAAAATAAAAAATTGCAAATTTTAAACAAAAATGCAAAAAACGAATTTCCAAAATAGTGAAAACTATTGAAAAATATAAAAAAAAAGGGTAAAATATATCCATGTAGAAATATATGGATATATTTTTTATATTAAAATGTATATAAATTTATCATAAAGGTAATAAAGTTGTTAAATAATATTAGAGAAAGGACGATAACAATGACAGTTAGTAAAGAAGAATTATTACACATTGCGAACTTGGCAGATTTAAAAATAAAAGATGAAGAAATAGACAAATACTTAAACAATTTGCAAGATATTTTAAATTATACTGAACTATTAAATTCAGTAGATTTAAAAGATTTAGACGAAACAATTGGTGCAAATGATAGCTGTAATGTGTTTAGAAAAGATGAAATAATTAATTTTGATAACAAAGAAGGCATAATGGCAAATGCACCAGAAAAAGAAAGAAATATGTTTAAAGTACCAAAAGTTTTAGATTAGAAAATTATTAAAATCAAATTGTATAATGAATATAAACTAAAAAATATTAAAAACTAAATTTTATAATGCTAAAAAAGTTTATAGGTAAAACTTACAAAAACCTAAATTATAGTATAAGGAATAAAACAAATGGCAAATTCGAAAATAATAATAGTTGAAGGACCACAAGGCGCAGGAAAAACAACAATAACAGATTATATTAGAAAAGCTATACCATATACAAATTTGTACAGACTAAGTGGAACAGCTGATACGACCAAAACGGGAAAAGAAAAAGCAAAAGTAATGTATGAAGACTTACTGGACTATATAGAAAAATTGCAAAATAAAAGTGTAAATTTGCTTTTTGATAGAACATTTTTTACAGAAGAAGTTTTTTGTAGATTAGGTTTCAAGGAGTATTCATTCACAGATGTATATAATAAATTATTGGATAGATTGGCAAAATTAGATTTTGACATTTATTATATTACCTTATATTTAAGCAATGAAGATGAATATGTTGCAAGACTAGATAGAGCAGGAAAAGCAAAAGTAAAATACACAAAATTTGAAAAACAAAGTAGTGTAAATCAACAAAATGAATATTTAAAATTAGCAGATGAAATTAAAGAAAAGTATAAAAATATTCATGTAGTAAACATAGATAATTGTAGAGAATTAGAAGATGTTCAAAAAGAATTAAAAGAGTTATTAGACTGGAAAGAATAAAGCTTGAAATGTTAAAGAACATATATTGAAATAAAGTTTAAGCTATGAATAGTAACAATAAAGCAAATTTAAATTTAAAGAAAGGAATTAAGCTAATGGACAATATTACAAATCTTACAGTACACGAGTTAGTAGAAAAACTTAAATCAAATGAGTTAACATCAGAAGAAATAACTAAGGCTTACATAGACAGAATAAATGATAAAGAAAAAGATGTAGGCGCATTTGTAACACTTACAATAGATGATGCCGAAAAAAAGGCTAACGAGATAGATAAGCAAAGAAAAGAAAATAAAGAAGTGTCACAATTTGCAGGAATTCCAATAGGAATAAAGGACAACCTATGCACAAAAGGTGTTAAAACAACTTGCAGTTCAAAAATGCT
>CALXZV010000051.1 GCA_944393335.1 uncultured Clostridia bacterium
ATTATAACGGAATATTTTCCATTTACTCCTAAAACAAAAGCCTTAAATTTATAAGGCTTTTGTTTGAAATTATATTAAAATTAAAGACTCTGACAATTTTACATGACTGTATCTTAGGTCGATATAAAAACATTAAGCAATTAATCATTTTGGCTGAGCTCAGGTAGCACAGGGCAAATTCTTTTATATGTATTCAAATCATCTGCCATTAAGTACATATGAGCTTTACGCCTGTAACTTAAAAATGGAGAGATTTTTTCTTCCTTTTCTTTAACAATTTGCATAAACATTTTATACATATTATCTGCATTTATCAAGGGTTTATTGTTGCATATAGCATCATAAAATTCATTTTGGATATTTTTTAAAATATCATATTGACAATAAATCTCTAAATTTGGGTATAATTTCATAATGCGTATATCCCTGTTTATTAGAGAAGAGTTAGAAAAAGTTTCTGCTGTTTTGCAATGGTAAGCTGGCATATTAACAAAAGCAGTTTTTTTACTTAATTCTATTAATTTAACAACCACATCGGAATTATCATCTGAAAATTTAATAGAATTAAATAGCTCTTTTTTAAACAATATTCCACAAACAGTATTTGTCAATGTTTTTCCGAGTAGCAATTGTCTAATAGCATCTTCATGTGACAAAGTAATTACAGTATTGCTACTTGAAGAATAGTTGCCAGAGGTATTTATGGCCCTTGTTGATGGATAAATGTAAGTTTTAGGTTGTTCACTGCCAAAGATTAAAGAACACATAGCAATATCTACAGGGTAGTTTTGCATCATTTTGTATAAAGTTTCTATCATATCATTTTTTATAGTGTCAGAACCGTTTACAAAAGTTACGTATTTGCCGGTAGCCATGTCTAAGCCAATATTTCTGCTATCACCAAGGCCAGAGTGCATCCTATGTACCAACTTCATTTTAGAACTTGTTAAAACCAAATCATCACAAATTTTGGCTGAGCCATCTGTAGAACCATCATCTATTAAAATAATTTCAAGGTTTCTATAGGTTTGTCCAATTAAAGAAATGATGCAATCTTTTAAATTCTTTTCATCATTGTATATACTAACTATTACACTAACTAAATCATTCATATTTTACTCCTTTTTAAAAACAAGTTTGATTAAAAGCTTGTAATTATTTTTTATTTCATTTTTTGTAGCAATTAAATTATACCAATAAGTTAATAAATTTAAAAGAGGTTAATAGATTTTTATAAAGATTAATAAAGAATTAAAAATTTACATAAATTTTACAAAAAACTAATTGACATATGCTTTAGCAGTATATATAATTACAAAATACGGAAAAATAAGTTTTAGCAGAAAGGGGTAGTAAAGTTATGCTAAAAGTGTTAAAAAACCTAAAAGAATCAGCTTTATTAGTAATTGCAATATTCATCTTACTTTGCATACAAGCTGCATGTGACTTGAACTTGCCAGACTTTACATCAAAAATTGTAAATACTGGTATTCAACAAGGTGGCATAGAATATGCTGTTCCAGATGTAATTAGGTCTAGTGAACTAGATAATTTAATGTATTTTACAGATGCAGATGATGAAATTAAAAGCAATTATGAGCTTATGGAAAAAACAGATGACAATTTAGAAGAATATCCAGAATTAAAAAATGAAGATATTTACAAATTGAAAAATTTATCAAAAGAAGAAAAAACAAATTTAGAAAGCTTGATGGCAAAGCCACTCGCAATTGTTTATCAACAGCCAGACATAATTAATTTAATAAAACAAATGCCAGATACTCAAAGGCAAGCTGTTTTAGATCAAATAGACTCAACTCTAAGCACAATGTCAGATTCAATTATAGAGCAAGCAGCAATTCAAGCAGTAAAAAGTGAATATGGCTCTATTGGAGTAGATTTAGATAGCTTACAAAATAAATACATACTTATAGTTGGACTTCAAATGGCTGGAGTTGCCTTTTTAAGTATGCTTTCAGCTGTAACAATAATGTTCCTATCATCAAGAGTAGCAGCAAAACTTGGCAAAACTTTAAGAGAAAAATTATTCAAAAAAGTGCTAAGCTTTTCAACAGCAGAATTTAATAGATTCTCAACAGCGTCACTTATTACAAGAAGTACAAACGATGTGCAACAAATACAACAATTAATTACAATGCTATTTAGAGTAGTTGTATATGCTCCTATAATGGGAATTGGTGGTGTTTTAAGAGTTATAAGAACAGGCACACTTTCTATGGCTTGGGTTATAGCTTTAGCAGTTGTCTTAGTTATTGCAATTGTTTTGGTTCTATTTATAGTAGCAATGCCTAAGTTTAGAAAAATGCAAGATTTAATAGATAGATTAAATTTAGTTGCAAGAGAAATTTTAACAGGTTTACCAGTTATAAGGGCTTTTAATACTCAAAAAAGAGAAGAAAGCAGATTTGATGAAGCTAATACAAACTTAATGAAAAACAGTGTATTTGTAAACAAAGCAATGAGTTTGATGATGCCAGCAATGATGTTCACAATGCAAGGAGTTATGATACTTATTATTTGGGTTGGTGGACACAGTGTAGACCAAGGTATTATGCAAGTTGGAGATATGATGGCATTTTTACAATACACAATGCAAATAGTAATGTCATTCCTAATGATTTCAATTATCTCAATAATGCTACCAAGAGCATCAGTTTCTGCAAATCGTATTAATGAAGTATTAGAAACAGAACCTCAAATAGAAGATAAACCAGTAAATGAACAAGCAAAATTCGATGAAAACAAAAAAGGTTTAGTCGAATTCAAAAATGTTTCATTTAGGTATCCTGATGCAGATACGGAAATACTTGAGGATATAGACTTTACAGCTGAAGCTGGTAAAACAACTGCAATTATAGGAAGTACAGGTAGTGGTAAGTCTACTTTAGTTAATTTAATACCAAGATTTTATGATGTTACAGGTGGAGAATTACTTGTTGACGGAGCAAACATTAAAGACGTATCACAAAAAGATTTAAGAAGTAGAATAGGCTTTGTACCACAAAAAGGTTTGCTATTCTCTGGAACTATTGAGTCTAACATCAAATATGGTAAAGATAACATTTCAGACGAAGAAATGGTAAAAGCAGCATCAATTGCACAAGCAACTGAATTTATTGAAAAGAAAGAAGAAGGATACAAATCACCAATTGCACAAGGTGGTAATAACGTATCAGGTGGTCAAAAGCAGCGTTTATCTATAGCAAGAGCGTTAGCAATTGACCCAGAAATATATGTATTTGATGACAGTTTCTCTGCATTAGACTTAAAAACAGATAAGGCTTTAAGAGAGGCATTACATGAACAAACTGAGAATAAGACAGTAATAATAGTTGCACAAAGAATAAGTACAATAATGGATGCAGACCAAATTATAGTTCTTGAAGAAGGAAAAATTGTTGGAAAAGGTACACATGAGGAATTGCTAAAAAATTGCGAAACATATAGGCAAATAGCTTTATCTCAACTTTCAGCAGAAGAGTTAAATCTTGAAGAAGAAAAGAAAGAAGAAAAAAATAAGCAAAATGAAGATTCTTTAAATATAAAAAATAAAGAGCAAGACTCAAAAAATCAAAATGGAAAGGTAGGTGAGTAGCATGCCAGGACCAATGGGAGGAATGAGAAGAGGCGGCGGAAGAGCCCCAGAAAAAGCAAAAGATTTTAAAGGTACTGTAAAAAAATTAATAAAAAATTATCTAGCTCCATTTAAGTGGCAGATAATAATTGTATTAATATTTTCTATTGGTAGTACTATATTTTCAATAGTTGGACCAAAAATACTAGGTAATGCTACTACCGAAATATATAATGGACTTATAAGTAAGCTTTCAGGTGGAAGCGGAATAAACTTTGAAGCAATTGCTAATATTTTAATTACCCTTTTAGTATTATATGCGGTAAGTATGGCCTTTTCTGCAATACAAGGATTTGTAATGACAAATGTTGCACAAAAAGTCAGCTACAAAGTTCGTAATGATTTAATTGCAAAAATAAATAAATTACCAATGAGATTTTTTGATAAAAGAACAAATGGTGAAATTTTATCAGTAATTTCAAACGACGTTGATATGCTTTCACAAAACTTAAACCAGAGCATAACTCAAATAATTACAGCAGTTTGCACTGTAGTTGGCATACTTATAATGATGTTATCAATAAGCTGGGAAATGACTATACTTGCAATATTAATTTTACCAATAACAATAATAGTAGTAAGCATTATTGCAAAAAAATCACAAAAATACTTCAAAGCTCAACAAGACCATTTAGGATACTTGGATGGCCAAGTAGAAGAAATTTATGGTGGACATTTAATTGTAAAAGCATTTAATAGTGAAGAAAAAGTATTTAAGGCATTTGACGAAGAAAATGATAATTTATATCGTTCAGGATGGAAATCTCAATTTTTGTCAGGCTTAATGCATCCAGTTATGAACTTTATAGGAAATATTGCATATGTTGGAGTAGCAATACTTGGTGGATATTTAGCAGCACAGGGACAAATTACAGTTGGTAATATACAATCATTTATACAATACATGAGACAATTTACACAACCTATATCTCAAATAGCTCAAATTTCTGGAATGCTTCAAACAATGGTAGCAGCTGCAGAAAGAGTATTTGAATTCTTAGATGAACAAGAAGAGCTACCTGATGTAGCAAATCCTAAATCTATAGAAGGACTTAAAGGCAATGTAAAATTTGACCATGTAGAATTTGGTTATGATGATGACAACATAATAATACATGACTTTAATGCAAATGTTCATGATGGACAAAAAATAGCAATAGTTGGACCAACTGGAGCTGGAAAAACAACCATGGTTAAACTTTTAATGAGGTTCTATGATGTTAATTCTGGAGGAATATATGTTGATGGAAACAATATAAAAGACTTTAAGCGTGGAGATTTAAGAAAAATGTTTGGAATGGTACTTCAAGACACATGGCTATTTAGCGGAAGCATTAAGGACAATATACGTTATGGAAAGCCAGATGCAACTGACAATGAAGTAATTGAAGCAGCAAAAGCAGCACACGTACATCATTTTATCAAAACATTGCCAAACTCTTATGACATAGTACTTAATGAAGAGACATCAAACATTTCTGCAGGACAAAAGCAACTTCTTACAATAGCTCGTGTAATATTAACTAATCCAAAGATTTTAATATTAGATGAAGCTACATCAAGCATAGATACTAGAACAGAGATACAAATTCAATCAGCAATGGATAATTTGATGAAGGGCAGAACAAGCTTTATAATTGCTCATAGATTATCTACAATAAAAAATGCCGACCTAATATTAGTTATGGAGCACGGAGATATTGTAGAACAAGGAACTCATGATGAGCTTTTAGCAAAAAACGGAGCGTATGCGAGATTATATAACTCACAATTCGACGAAGAGGAAGAGTAGAATCACAATACAAAGCTGTATGCTCTTAAAAAGTGTACTTTAGATATTAAACATTATAGCTTATAAAAGAAAAGCTTTGTAAAATTTTTTAATCATAATAAGATAAATTTAACAAGAAGATGCACCCACAAAAGTGAGTGCATCTTCTTTTGGTTTGCAGTTGTTTCTAAAAAGCAAAAGCTAATTTACCTTCAAACTAAAGGAAGTAGCTATGCTTTATTAGAATTAGCTTTTAGAAAATAAAAGCAACAACTGCAATGATGGCTGCAATTCCAATCAAAAACGGGAACAAACAACCACCACATCCACCTCGCCTATAAGGCGGAGGAGGTGGTGGTGGACCACCCCACATTGGACCACGAGGAGGGGGACCTCCGAACCCACGTGGAGGTCCATGATGGAATCCTCCAGGACCATGATGAGGTCCTCCAAAGCCACCGTGAAAATGCGGACCACCAGGTCCATGAGGAGGTCCACCAAAACCACCGTGCCTAGGCATGAAATCACACCCTTTCTAAAATATTAGACAAAAAGTGTAATAATATTATATCACTTTTGGTGAATAAATAATAGTAAAATTATTAAAATTGTTAGATTTTGGTCATTTTACTATTATTTCAATTGACTAATATTGTAAAAAGTATTATAATTATAGTTACCGTTTGGTGTAGCATTATTAAAACTATAAAGGAGGAATTATAATGCTCAAATACAAAATCTCGGACAAAAATGGTAAGTTCAATGACAAAATGCTGGTGATTACCAGCGGCGGGTTTCCTGTAAGATTGAAGCTTAAAAAAGGCAATGATTTCATTGCCAGCATTGACCGGGAAGAGGGTACAATAGATATCTCTTTTGATGAAAACGACATCAATTGTTCTTACTATTCTATTCCTGAATATGGCAAGAATAGTATTAACAAAATCAAGGAGATGGATGTTTTTGATATTATAGTTCCGGATACGATAAAGAAAATTTATCTATCTGCATCTATTTACTCGTGCTGTGTCGACTTCGAGAAAGCCATTGTCAAAGTTGATTATTGGAAAGTCAACAAACTTGAGAGAAGTGTATATACAGGTATTCCAGAGGAAGTATTTTCTGGAAAAATCTTTAAAATGACTTTAAAAGAAGGAGGCAAAGTAACCATTAAAGTGTAAAAACCTTATAGTTTTAGGCAAGCAAGCTTTTGCCTGCTTTAGGAGGCAAGCATGAAAGAATTAACTTTAGCTGAAAAGAAAAGGATAAATGAAATTTCTTTCTGTAATGTAATTTATTACATTCGGAATAAAAAAAGTCTTTATCCTATGCCGACATATAGTTGCCCAACATATGATGAAATCTTGCAAGTTGTGGAAAAAAACATACGTGAAGCAGGGTTTCAAAACGTAAAAATTGTAACTCGGATAAGCGATGCCAACTGTATTGCTGAATTAATAAGAAAAGTTGATTGCTTTTCTGGAAACTCTTGGTTTGATTTTTACGGGGCTAGTCTCTATACAAATACTGATGGCAAATGGTTTTCAACAGATAAAGATGTTCTTGATATCCAAAGGCCATCTCTAAAAGTGTTCAAAAAAATAGATATTTTAGATGAAAAAAATGTTGCAGAATATATTGATGTTATAAGAAATGCAAAACGCATTTTCTTACAAGTAAGTTAACTCTTAGTGCTTTAGGCATAGAAAAAAGCCCCTAATTTGGGGCTTTTTTCTTAAGATTTTATACTAAATGGTGCCAACGAAGTAGTTATTTACAACTTTTGGCTCTCTTGACGATTGATACAAATATCAATCAATTTATTAAAGTATATCATATTTTTTATAAAATACAAGATCTTTTGTAAAAAAAGAAACCCTCTTACGAGGGAAAAGAAATAATTTTCTTTTTAAATTTCTTATCTACCAAAGTATAATTTCCATTTTGCCTTTGATAGATCAATCTCATCTTCTTTTAGTTCTTTGATTTTAGCATTGTTTGCAAGATAAACTTCAATCTGTTTTTGAACCAAGCTATCAGATTTTAACTCTGGAAAAAGAGAAACTAGATTGATGGCATCTTTGTCTTTTAATTCATCATATGTACTCGCTTCAAAATCCATATAGTTTCTTACAGTAACATCGATACTTTCTTCAATAGATGCGTTTTCTTCTTCATACATTGCGATTTTTCTCTCAATGGTACTTCCAGTTCCCACTGTGTTAATAAGTGAAAAAGTCCAAATAAAGAATATGGCTGTTAAAATTCCAAAGACAATAATCATTGCCAAATAAAATCCTGCCGGTCCTTCATAACAATCATATTCCTTCAGATATTTTATAAATTGTACAATGGAAAACACCAAAATCGTCAAAAACAAAATAAAGAAAAGACTTACCATAAATTTTCCTCCTAAATACTTTTCTTGTTGATAGTGACATATATGTAAAACCAAAAAGTTTGAGGAAGCTCCTCTCACTAATTAGTGAAAAAAGGAAAACGACACAGGACATTGCCTATATCAACTTATATTATACATAATTTTACATAAGATTGCAAGCAGTTTTACTGAATTTCACAGAACCGATTGTACTGAATTTCACAGAACCGATAAGCATAACTTTATATTACCTGCCTTTTCTTACTAATCTCAGAATTTATACAATTAAATAAATATACTGTAACCTTATTTCTATCAGTTTGTTCCATCTCCATAATTTTAGCCATTGTAAACATTATAATTTTATATTTAGCAAAATTTATTAGAGTAGTTCTATATTCTTCATCAATTTCTTTTAACATAGTATCAAATTTATCATACATTTCTGTTTTATCATATAGAATATTAGTCCAATTACTTGTAGTCAAGCATATTCCTAATCTTAATTTATCTTTTGTATCCATATCTTTTATTATATTTATTACATTTTCAACTTTATTTTCTTCCATAATATTTTACTTTAATTCAAAATTATTTTTCTTTTTATTTTTCGCTTGTTCTATATTTTCTTTAGGTTTTACTTTTCTATCAATATTATTTGCAATTTCATTTTCATCATCAGTAAATATACCATTTTTATATAAATCATCATTTACAGCTTTATAGTTTTCATCTTTATCATAGCAAATTCGTTTATGAAAATGTCCCATAGTTCTATACCAGAAGTCTTTGAATTTCTGTAATTCTTGTTTTATTTTTTCTTTTTCCTCTTGTAATTTACCAATAATCTTATCTTTAGCAGACAAATCTTTTTTCAATCTATCAATTTCATCAGTTTTTAACTCTAATTGATATTTTAGTGAAGAATTTTCTTGTGCT
>CALXZV010000052.1 GCA_944393335.1 uncultured Clostridia bacterium
CTAATGACAGGAGAATACTATTTAGGCTTAAACACAAAACCAGTTGATTTCTACATCATAAAAGGTGTATGCGAAGAATTACTAGACTATTTAGGATATGGCGGAAGATATAGTTTTGTGGCAGATAAAGAAAAGCTTCCAGAAGAAATGCATCCAGGAAAATCAGCTATAATTTCAGTAAATGGAGAAACAGTTGGACTAATTGGTAGAGTTACACCAGAACTTTGCAAGGAAGAAGTTTATGTAATGGAAATTAGCCTAGATAAGCTACTTTCTAAAAAAGTTGGAAAAATGAAATACAAAGAACTTTCAAAATTCCCAGTTGTAAAGAAAGACATCGCAGTTCTTGTAAATAAAGATGTTCCAGCTCAAGAATTATTAAAAACAATAAAAAACAATGGCGGAAAACTATTACAAGAATCAAAAGTATTTGACTTGTACGAAGGCAAAGGAATACCAGAAGGAAAGAAAAGTATTGCATTTTCAGTAACTTTAGGCGATGCAAACAAAACATTGACAGATGAAGAAGTAAACAAAGTTATGGAAAAAGTAATTGCAGGCTTACAAAGCAAGCATGGTGCAGAGTTAAGAAAATAGTGCCAATTGAGAACAGCCAAGTGTCAAATGGGACGGAGTTGTCGGTTATCAGTTGGGACGGTTCTAAATGACAACACTTTTAACCGCATATAATGAAAAATTGTCATTTGGGACGGTTCTATTTGACAACATCGTTAGAAAGAATAAAGATATAAAATTTTGTCTTTATTCTTTTTTTATGCCCAAAAAATATTGCAAAAAAGCTAAACTTAATATAAAATATTATTGAAAAAATTACTAGAATGATTTTATATAGTAGGACAAAAGCTAAGATTATTACATCGATTTTATGAAAACTATTTTAAAACAAAAGGGGATATATAAATGAAAAGTAAAATATTAAAATTACTTAGCATATTACTAATAATACTAATTACATACATAACATTTGGCTTTAATGCAAGCAATGCAGAGACAGTTAAAACAATGAAAATTGTAATTGACCCTGGCCATGGCGGACACGAAACTGGAGCAATAAACTATTCAGACGGAATAATGGAAAAAGATATAAACTTAAAAACTGCTAGATATTTAAGAGATTACCTACAAGACTACTATGGTATACAAATAATAATGACTCATGATGGCTTAGACAGTAATACAGAAATGTCAATAGTAGATAGAGGAATGGTTGCAAGAAATAACAATGCAGATTTACTATTATGTTTGCACTATAATGCGGCATCAGCAGGTAATTCGTGGAATGGTGCAGAAGTATATGTTACTGCAAATAAGTCATGCTATAAATACAATCAAGAGTCAACGGAAATAGGAAACTTGATTTTAAGAAATTTATCAAATTTAGGGTTATATAATATAGGAGTAAAAACAAGACTTTGCCAGGATACTGGGCCAAAGTGGGAATACTGTGATGGCTCAAAGGCAGACTATTATGGAATCATAAGGTATGCAATGAAAGGCAATGCAGAAGACAGAGGCTTAGATATAACAAGCGGCGCAGGAATAACATCAATTTTAATAGAACATTGTTTTATATCTGGTAGTGATGTTCAGTTTATAAATACAGATGCAAAGTTGCAAAAATTAGCTCAGGCAGATGGACAAGCTATTGTAGAACATTATGGACTAAAGCTTAAAAAAGATGTTGTAGCAGAACTAATATTAGACAAAACAAGCGTGGACATGATTGTGGGAGATAAAACAAAAATAGATTATACAATAAACCCATCTACAGCAACTAACAAAAAAATAAACTGGGCAACCAGCAATAGCAAAATCGCAACTGTAGATAGCAATGGTAACATAACAGCAGTAGGAGCAGGAACAGCAACTATTACAGCAATAGCAGATGGCAATGATAAAGTGTCTAGTAAAATAGAAGTTACAGTAGTAGATCCATATGTTACAATACAAAATGGAGAAAAAGCAAGTATGATTGAAGGCTCAAAAATGCAATTATTTACAGACACAGGGGTGCTAGATAGTAAGGTAACTTTTAAATCATCTGATGAAAATATTTTGAAAGTAGATAGCAATGGTTTAGTTACAGGAGTAAAAGAAGGAACAGCTAAGATAACTGCAACTTATGAAAAGTATAAGAAAACTGCAACTATTGAAATTACTGTAAATAAATTGAGTGAAGATGAGACAATTAAAATAGAAAATTACAAAGAAACAAATGGAGTTATATCTAATTTTGAAAGAGAAACTAAGACTACAGAATTCGCAAAGCACATAAAAGTTACAGGAAATTTGAAAGTGAAAGTAGATACTGAAAATTTTGCGGGGAAGCGGAACAATTGTCGAAGTTTACAGAGGAGATAAATGTATTCAAACATATATTTGCAAGTTATATGGAGATGTAAATGGAGATGGTAAAATTTCAGTTATGGATTATGTTAAAATTAAAAATCATATATTGAAATATAAAGTTTTAACAGATGAAATTTCATGTGATGTAGCAGATGTAAGTGATGATGGAAAAATATCAGTAATGGACTATGTAAAAATAAAAAATGATATTTTAAATGTTAAAAAATTAGAATTGAGATAATAATATAAAATCAATAATTATAACAATATAAGACAATATTAAAATTTTATATAAATTTTGATGTTAATAAATAGGAAGATAACTATTAGTAAAGTAAAAGGAGATAAGTATGAAGAAAGTATTAAAAATAAGTTTAGTTTTAGGTGCATTAATATTTTTTAGCTTATTATTTTCAAATGTAAAAGCAGCCTCTTTAAAAGTAACCACTTCAAATAGTAATCCTACTGTAGGAGATAGTTTTACGATTACTATTTCTGGTGGCGATGGGGTTATAAAATCTGTAACATCTTCTAATACAGGTGTTGTTACTGTAGAAAGTACAAATTGGGTTGATAGAGAAGGAACTAAAATAACAGCAAAAGCAGTTTCTGCTGGTAGTGCAACTATTACTGTAACTCCTGATGAAGTTGTTACACCAGATGAACAGTATATAACTGGAAGTGGAAGTGTAAAAATAAATGTCAAAGCAAAAGAGACAAGCAGTTCAAGCGGAACTTCTTCTTCAAGCGGAACGAGCACAAGCAACTCAAACTCAGGTAATTCAGGTAAAACAACTTCAAGCAATTCGGGTTCAAAAACTAGTGCTAGCACTAAGCCAAACACAAATAAAGAGGCAGTAAAAAATGTTGTTCAAACTGAAACAGAAGAGGAAGCAACACCACAATTTGGCATGAATTCACTTATGTTAAATGCAATAAATGAAAACGGAGAAAAAGCTGAAATCACTTTCACTCCTACATTTAACATAGATACATACGAATATACTGCTGAAATAGAAAGTAATATAGTAGATGTTGAGGTTTTAACAGAAGCAGGAGAATATAACGATTATGTAAAAGTTGAAAAGCCAGAAAGTTTTAACTCAGGCGAAAATATTATAAAAATTACTATGCAAAAAGACGATATGAGCTTAACGTATACAATTAAAATAAATAAAAAAGAAAGTGAAGAAACAGTTCAGGCTGTAAGTGATGCTGTGTTAGGGACAGAAAATAAAGAGCAAACTTTAATAACATTTACAATACCACAATTTATAGCTGTTGTACTTGCAATTTGTTTAATAGAAGGAATATTATTAAAATTACCTTGGAAGAAAATGATAATGGCTTGCAAAAGAAGAAAAAGTTTTGGAGAAGACAATGATGACGAATTAGATAATGATGAATTTGAAAATGAGGATGAACAGAATAATAGCCAAGATGGTGATGAGGACAAAGACGACTAATATTTAAAAAGATATTTTAAAAAATAGTAAGTCGAAAACAATAACGAAAATTATAAAAAAGAAAGGACGTAGATTTATGTATCAAATAGTGTGCCAAAGTGAATTTAAAACAAAAGAGTATGCTAAAAACTTAGCGGGAATTTTAAAAACAGGTGATGTACTTGTTCTTTCAGGAGAACTAGGAGCTGGAAAAACAAAATTTGTAGAAGGAATTTTGGCTCATTTTGGTATGCAAGATGAAATATCTAGCCCTACTTTTACCATAGTAAATGAATACAAAAATGAACAAATAAGTATTTATCATTTTGATTTATATAGACTTGGAGATATATATGAATTTGAAAACATAGGTGGAGAAGAATATTTTTCAAAAGGAATATGCATATTCGAGTGGGGAGAGTTAATTGAAGATATTTTGCCAAATGACTATATAAAAATATCTTTTGAAAAAAACGATAATAACCCAGAAGAAAGAATACTAAATATAGAGACTTTTGGAGAAAAGTACAATAATATTGATTTTAATAGTTTTGCAAATTTTTAATATTGAACAATTAATGCCAAAAGCATAGTCCATTGCAATGAACACGTAATACTGATCGATTAACACTTAAACTCGGGGGGGAGACTTCATTCTGAGGACAAATTAAACAATTTATTATATTAATGTTGAAATACTTGTGAAAAAGTATTATAATCATCATATAAATTAGTTGAATTTTAAAAGGGGGAAATATTATTATGTTTAACTCTATTCCTTTCATTGTTGAGTTTTCTGGAACTCCTGAAGCAGGAAAAACTACAGCTATAGGAACAGTAGCGAATATGTTGCGGAGCAATGGATATAAAGTAGTTACACTTCAAGAATCAGCAGAATCTTTACCTTTAGAAATTCCGAAGGGTTCCTTTGATGCGAATTTATGGATGCATTTAAGAACTCAATCCGAGTTGCTTAAAGCAGTTTATTCTCCAAACGATATAATTTTAGCTGACAGAGGACTCATTGATAGCTTTTTCTATGGTTGGAAATTTAAAAAAGAAGGCAAATGTAGTGAAGAAGAATACGAAAAATTCAAAAAAATGTTTTGGGATGAACTTGTTTCTGACATTTTTATTGCATTGATTGTTTCTCCAAGCGTTTCGATTAAACGGCGCGGAGGAGAGGGCAGACTGGTTAATCAACAATATATCGAGAATTACAACAAAATGTTTCTAGAGTATTTTAATAGCGTTAAAGCCAAAAAAGAACTTATAAGAACCGATGATATGGATGTTTATGAGATGAACAAGAGCATTTATAACACTATATTAAAATATTTAAATTGAAAGGAGGGGCACAAAGGAAATTTACTTTGTGCCTATTTAAAAATTAGAAAGGTGAAGATCTATGAGCAAATTTTTAGAAAGAGTAAAAGAAATAAAAAAGAAAAATGGTAAAATAGCAATATTTGTGGATATGGATGGGACAATTGCGGAATTTCCTGTTTATCAAGAAGAAAATGTAGCCAAAGCAATGGAAGAAGAGTATAGTAAAATAGAACCAATAAATTACATCATTGATATTTTAAAAGAATTAGGCAAAATAGAAGACATAGATTTGTATATTCTTACATTATCTAAAACTATTAAAATAACTAAAGAAAAAATTAAATGGCTAAAAAAATATGTTAATTTCATACAAGAAAAAAATTGGATAATTATTACTAAAGAATTAGGTGAATACAATAAAGAAAATAGAAATATTGTTAAAGCTCTTAAAATGCAGGAAAAATTGCCTAAATATGATTTTGAGATTTTACTTGATGATGACCACAAAGTTTTAAAAGAAACACAAAAATTATTAGGTAACAAAGTAAAAGTTTTTCATATTTCATCAGCGATAATATAAATTATAAGGAAAGGATTACAATGAAAGATCAAAAATACATTAGAAATTTTAGCATAATTGCACATATAGACCATGGAAAGTCAACATTAGCGGATAGATTAATTGAGATGACTGGAGTTCTTTCAAAAAGAGAGATGTCAGAACAAGTTTTAGACAACATGGACATAGAAAAAGAAAGAGGAATAACAATAAAATCTCAAGCAATTAGAATGAAATATAACGCTAAAGATGGTCATACTTATGAGCTTAACTTAATAGATACACCAGGACATGTAGATTTTAATTATGAAGTATCAAGAAGTTTGGCAGCTTGCGAAGGTGCTATTTTGGTAGTAGATAGCACCCAAGGCGTTGAAGCTCAAACATTAGCAAATGTATATCTAGCACTAGATAATAATTTGGAAATAGTACCAGTAATAAATAAAATAGACTTGCCAAGTGCAAGACCGGACGAAGTAAAAAATGAAATAGAAAACATAATTGGAATTCCAGCTGAGGATGCACCATGTATTTCTGCAAAAACAGGACTAAATGTTGAAGAAGTTTTAGAAAGAATAGTCACAGATATTCCAGCACCAAGCGGTGACGGAGAAGCACCTCTTAAGGCTCTTATATTTGACTCAATATATAATGACTATAAAGGTGCGCTTGCATATGTAAGGATAAAAGATGGAACAGTAAAAGTAGGCGATGAAATTAGACTAATGTCAACGAATAAACATTTTACTGTTACAGAGGTTGGATATTTTGAACCAGGCAAATATGAGCCAGCTAATGAACTTTCAGCTGGAGAAGTTGGATATATAGCAGCAAGCATAAAAAGTTTGTCTGACATTAGAGTTGGTGATACAATAACAAATAATGAAAACCCTGCAAATGAACCATTACCAGGATATAAAAAAGTAAATCCAATGGTATATTGCGGACTTTATCCAATGGACGGAAGCGATTACGAAAATTTAAAAGTAGCATTAGAAAAATTACAATTAAATGATGCTGCATTAGAATATGAACCTGAAACATCAACTGCTTTAGGTTCAGGATTTAGATGTGGATTTTTAGGATTATTGCATTTAGAAATAATAGAAGAAAGATTAGATAGGGAATTCGATTTAAGTTTAATTACAACAGCACCATCAGTAATATATAAGGTATATAAAACAGATGGCGAAGTCGTAGAAATATACAATCCGAGTGATTTGCCACCTCAAACACAAATAAATAGAATAGAAGAACCATATGTAGATGCAAGTATAATGGTTCCAAAAGATTTTGTTGGAAATGTAATGACACTTTGCCAGGATAGAAGAGGCATATATGTTGACATGCAATATTTAGACGAAAATAGAGTAACATTAAAGTACGAATTGCCTTTAAATGAAATAATCTATGACTTTTTTGATTCACTAAAATCAAGGACCAAAGGTTATGCGTCACTTGACTATTATTTAAAAGAATATAAAGAGTCTGATTTAGTAAAACTAGACATATATGTAAATAATGAAAAAATAGATGCACTATCATTTATAGTTCATAAATCAAATGCATATAACAAAGGTAGAACTTTAGTAGAAAGATTAAAACAGGAAATCCCAAGACAATTATTTGCAATACCAATTCAAGCAGCAATTGGTGGACAAATAATAGCAAGAGAAACAATATCTGCACTTAGAAAAGATGTTTTAGCAAAATGCTATGGTGGAGATATTACAAGAAAGAAAAAATTATTAGAAAAACAAAAACGTGGCAAAAAGCGTATGAGAGAATTCGGAAATGTTGAAATTCCACAAGAAGCATTTTTAAATGTGCTAAAAGGTGGAAACGAAGAAGGAAAATAATTTTTTCAGTTGGGGACGGTCCTAAAATGAAAAAAATAAGATAATTAAGAATAAAATTTTCGATTTAGGACCGTCCCCAACTGAAAAGGAGGCACAAATGTTAGATAATTTAAAAGCAAGACAGCTATTGAAAAAATACATAGAAAAATATGACTTTTCAAATCCAAGAATAAAATTAAAAGCTGCACACATTTATAGAGTGGCAGATGTAGCAAAACAAATAGCAACAGAACTAAATTTGAGCAAAGAACAAATTGATTTGGCGGAACTTATAGGACTTTTACATGATATTGGAAGATTTGAACAATTAAGAATATATGATACTTTCAAAGATGGAGAATCTGTTAATCATGCGGAAATGGGAGTAAAAGTATTAAAAGAACATAATTTTATTCAAGAATTTTGCAATGATGAAAAATATTATGATATAATTTATACAGCAATTTTAAATCATAATAAATACAAAATACAAGATGGACTAGATGACGAAACATTATTACAATCTAAAATCATTAGAGATGCAGATAAAATAGACATACTTAATCTGCTAGTGTTTGAAACTTTTGAAACATTATATAAAAAGAAAGAAATAATAGATGAACCCATAACGGAAAAAGTTTTAAATGCAATGCTTGAAGGTAAGCAAGTTGAAAGAAAAGACCAAAAAACATCTATGGATGATTGGGCTTCTAATATCGGTTACATATATGATATTAATTTCAAGCCTAGTTTTCTAATTTTAAAAGAAAAAAACTATGTAAATAAAATAATAGATAGAGCCAAAACCCCAGAGATGGAAAAAATAAGGACTTATGTTAATAAATATATAGACGAGAAAATTGCAGAATAATTTTTTCAGTTGGGGACGGTCCTAAATCGAAAAGTTTATTCTTAATTATCTTATTTTTTCGTTTTAGGACCGTCCCCAAACGAAAATTTTCGATTGAGGACCGTCCCCAACTGAAAAAAACAATTGAAAAAAGAAAAATTAAAGGAGGCATTTGTGGAAGAAAATCAAGATTTAATAGAAGGAAGAAATAGTGTAATAGAATTATTAAAATCTGGAAAAGATATTAATAAGCTATATATTCA
>CALXZV010000053.1 GCA_944393335.1 uncultured Clostridia bacterium
TCACATAATTTTATTTTATTAAATCTTACGATATATATATATATATATATACAGCCCCAAGGCTTTCAGCGATTTTTGTCATCTGCTTGCACTCCTCAAATTTTTCTTTATTATATATTTTAGCAATTATTTTTTCAAGTTTTAAAATTATTCTACTTTATATAACTTAAAATCTAAATAATCACTACTTACTAATTTAAAGTTTATGCCCTCGTAAGTGCCTTCGAAGGCTTCTTTGTGTGATTCTCCATGCAAATGACCATAAAGGCAAGTTTTTACATTGTAGTCTTTCATTATTTGAACGTAGTTTGAAATTTTTAGTTTTTCTTCCTTAACAATTGGTGGATAGTGCATAATACAAATTATCTCTTTATCTCCGAAGTTATCTACTCCGCTTTGTAATGAAAGTTTTAATCTTTCTTCTTCTCTGTGGTTCATTTTTTCGCTATTTTCTGTATCATTTAAAGTCCAGCCTCTTGTTCCTGCAATTATTTTGTCTTCGAATAAATAACTATTGTTATATACAAAGTCTATATTTTCAAACTTATTTTCTTGTAGGAATTCTCTCATTTTTGCAAGAGTTGACCACCAATAATCATGGTTGCCTTTTAGCAAAAGCTTTTTTCCTGGCAAGTCATTCAAATATGCAAAGTCATTATACATATCTTTTAAATGCATTTCCCATGAAAAATCTCCTGGAAGTATTACTAAGTCATTATCTTGTACAGTATTTATCCAGTTTTCTTTTATTTTTTGTGCATGATTTTTCCAGTTACCACCAAATATGTCCATTGGCTTTTCTTTATTCAAAGATAAGTGTAAATCTCCTATTGCATATATTGACATTTTTTCTCCAATCTACATTATAAATTTTTAAATTATTCTATTGTTCATTAATAATTAATACTTGATCTTTTCTTTTTATCAATTGTTGCATTTAACTTTTTAATTAGAGTTTCAAGTTTGGTACCGCATTTAATGTTAAGTCATCTATTTTTCCATTTATGTAGTTATAATAACCTGCTGAAGCTATCATTGCTGCATTATCTGTGCAAAGTTTTAAGTCTGGCATATAAACTTTTATTCCTTGGCTTTGCAAATTTTCAAACTCACTTCTTATATATGTATTTGCTGAAACTCCACCAGCTAGCACTATTTTATTTGCATTTGTTTTTTCTACTGCTAGTTTTACTTTTTCCATTAACATATCTGTTACAGCTTTTTCAAAACTTGCACACAAGTTTTCCTTATTTATATCTGGCTCTTTATGATGAAGATTTATTACTGCTGTTTTAATGCCACTAAAACTAAAATCTAGGCCATCGACATGTGTTTTTGGTAATTCTATATTAGGTACGCCATTTACTGCCATTTTGTCTATTTTAGGGCCTCCTGGATATCCTAGTCCAATTACTCTTGCAACTTTATCAAAAGCCTCTCCTATTGCATCATCCTTTGTTCTGCCTAATACTTCAAAATCTAAATAGTCTTTTACATGTACTATTTGTGTATTTCCACCAGACATCATTACACATAAAAATGGTGGCTCTAAGTCAGGATAAGTTATGTAATTAGCTGCAATGTGTCCTTGTATGTGGTTTACTCCAACTAAAGGCTTTTTTAGAGCATAGCTTAAAGCTTTACCATAGGAAAGTCCTACAAGTAAAGCTCCAACTAAGCCTGGTCCATATGTGCAGGCTACTGCATTTATTTGATTTAAGTCTATTTTAGCATCTTGTACTGCTTTTTTTGTTACATCAGATATATTGTCTATGTGATTTCTTGAAGCAATTTCAGGTACAACACCGCCATACACAGTGTGTATTGGTATTTGAGTGTTTATTACATTAGATAAAACTATTCTGCCGTTTTTTACTACTGAAACTGCTGTTTCATCGCAACTAGATTCTATACCTAATATGTATATGTCCTCCATTTTATTGTCCTTTCTACATTAACATTCCCACAATCGAAGCTATTAGCTTTAGCAATCCTGTATTTATTAACTTAATAACTGGGCTAATTATTAATGAAGCTATTGGTGTAATCCACATAATTATGAATACTAAATATAATATTCTTTCATGTGATTCAAACCAATTTCTTGCATTTGTTGGAAGTATTGCTACTAATACCTTTGAACCGTCTAGTGGTGGTAATGGTATTAGGTTAAATACTCCTAAACCTACGTTCATAAATATTATGTATTCAACGATAGTAGTAATAATATCTCCTACTTCTGAGAACATAAAATCGACTCCACCAAATGCCAGTATTAAAGCATAAATAATGCTAAAAATAAGCGCTAAAATCAAGTTCATAACTGGTCCGGCTAAGGCAACTAAAGCATTTCCTTTTCTTATGGTAATTGTTCTATTAAAGTTGTTTGGGTTTATTTCAACTGGTCTACCCCATCCAAATCCTGCAAATAAAAGCATTAGCATTCCTATTGGTTCCATATGTTTAAATGGATTTAATGTTAGTCTTCCTTGCCTTCTTGGTGTATCATCTCCAAGTCTATCTGCCACCCATGCATGTGCAAACTCGTGAAATGTCATTGCTATAATAACTCCAGGAATGCTTAAAATTAATGCAAGTAATGCTTCAGGTGAGTATATGTAATACCTTAAGTTTTCAGCTATTAGGATGATTACTAAAACTATCATCCAAGTATTCATTCCAAATCCTCCAAAAAACATTTGAATTCCTCATATATGTATAAAACATATTCTTTCTTTTAAATTTTTAAATTTATCCTTGTGTTCTAATAATAAAATATTCATTCATATTTTATTAATAACTTAGTGATTTCACAATTTTAATTCAGAGAAGTCTTGCTATCTTAAATAGTCGAATTAATCTAGTTTAATGGCTTCATTGTAGGAAATAGCAATATATCTCTAATTGATGCTGAGTTTGTAAGAAGCATTATTAGTCTATCTAAACCTATTCCTAAGCCACCTGTTGGTGGAAGACCTATTTCTAGTGCATTTACAAAGTCTTCATCCATCATGCCCGCTTCTTCATCACCATTTGCTCTAGCTTCTGCTTGTTTCTTTAATCTTTCATATTGGTCTATTGGGTCATTTAATTCTGAATAAGCATTTCCGTATTCTCTACCACCAATAAATACTTCAAATCTTTCTGTTAAACTTGGATTGTCTTTCTTTCTCTTTGTAAGTGGAGATACTTCAACTGGATAGTCCATAATAAATGTTGGCTGAATTAGTGTTTCTTCAACAAAAGTTTCAAAGAATTCGTTTATAATGTGACCTCTTGTTGTTTTGCCTTCTTCTAATTCTACGCCTTTTTCATCAGCTAGTTTTCTTGCTTCTTCATCAGTTTTAACTTCATTAAAGTCTATTCCTGTTTTTTCTTTGATTGCATCTATCATTGTAATTCTTTTCCAAGGTGTAGATAAGTCTAAATCTAATCCTTGATAATTTATCTTCAAAGTTCCATTTACTTTCATACATAATCTTGTAATTATTTCTTCTGTAATATCCATCATATCATTGTAATCTTCATAGGCTGCATATAACTCAACATTTGTAAATTCAGGATTATGCTTTATATCCATTCCTTCATTTCTAAAATTTTTGCATACTTCATAAACCTTGTCAAATCCACCAACGATTAATCTTTTTAAGTTAAGCTCTGGTGCAATTCTTAAATACATATCTAAATCTAATGTGTTATGATGTGTTTTAAATGGTCTTGCAGCATCACCTGTGATTAGGTTATTTAAAATTGGTGTTTCTACTTCTAAGTAACCTTTTTCATCAAGTATATTTCTTAATTCTTTGATTATCATACTTCTTTTAATGAAAGTATCTCTAACTTCTGGATTTACTATTAAATCTACATATCTTTGTCTATATCTTAAGTCTGTATCTTTTAGACCATGGAATTTTTCTGGTAATGGCTTTAAAGATTTTGTAAGCAATGTAACTTCTTTTGCATGAATAGATATTTCACCTGTACGTGTTTTAAATACAAAACCTGTTATTCCTATAATGTCTCCAATATCATCTTCTTTGAATTGTTTGTAGCTTTCTTCTCCTAAGTCATTTATACTAACATAACTTTGGATTTTTCCTTCTCCATCTTGAACATGACAAAAAGAGGCTTTACCCATTATTCTTTTAGCCATTAATCTTCCAGCTATTGTTACGTCTTTGCCTTCTAATTCATCATAATTATCTATAACTTGTTTTGTTGTATGTGTTCTATTGAACTTTGTTATTTGAAATGGATCTTTGCCCTCTGCTCTTAATTTGTCTAGCTTTTCTCTTCTAACTTGCATTAAATGGTCCATATCTAATTCTTGATTTTCTTCCATTTTTCTCAATTCCTTTCTCTCTATCAATATGATAATATTATACCTTATATTCCACTTTTTGTAAACCTTTTAAGTGTATTTAGTTTGTTAAAAAAAGACCCTCCAACAGGAGGGTCTCCCAAAGTCTCAACCCGAGTTCGCAACTGCAAACATTTTGGGATAAAATGCCATAAAAATGGCGGTGTCAATAGTATGACACAAATATAAGAGACTTTGTAGTGCTTTATATTCTACTATTGGAGGTACTTGATGGAATGGAGCAGAAAACAACTTATTGTAGAATATATTTGGAGTCGAATAAACGACCAGCACTGGAGATATTATATCACTGTTTTTTATTTATGTCAACATTTTTTGTTTTTTAAACATATATTCGTAATATTTTTAAATTTTCAAATAAATATTTGATTAATACTATCTAATATTTTATGCTGATTTTCTTAGTTCTATGGCATGCATTTTTGCAGTCTTAGTTATTTCTCCGTTTGAAATTCTAGCCACTTCGTTTATAACCTCTTCTTCATTTAATTTTTTTACTTGTGTAAATGTTCTACCTTCTTTTGATGTTTTACTTATATAGAAGTTTTCATCACCTTTGGCAGCAATGCTTGGTTGATGAGTAATGCAAAGCACTTGATGGCTTTTTCCTATTAGTTTAAGCTTTTCTCCAACAGATTTTGCAGCTTTTCCGCTGATTCCTGTATCTATTTCGTCAAAGATTAATACTGGTGTACTATCTGTATTTGCTAAAACGGTTTTTATTGCTAGCATTATTCTCGACATTTCACCACCAGATGCTATTTTGGCAAGTTCTTTTTCATTTTCGCCTATATTTGTTGATATGTAGTATTCTACTTCATCTGTGCCATTTTTATTAAATTCTACTTGGTTTATGTGTGTTACAAATTTGCTATTTGGCATCTCTAATTCGGCTAATTCTTTATTTATTTTACCATCTAATATTTTAGCATTAGTTGCTCTTATTTCATGCATTTTATCTGCTAAATTTTGCATTTTGGTTTCTACCTGTTTAAGTTCTTGTTTTAATTTGTTATTGTACTCATCTAAATTATTTATTCTATCTATTTCTTTTTCTATTTTGTCTTTGTATTCTAGTATTTCTTCTACAGTATTACCATATTTTCTTTTTAAAGAGTAGATTAAGTCAAGTCTTTCTTCTACTTCATTTCTTTCGTTCTCATCAAAATACATATCTGAATTAAGTGATGATATATCTCTTGAAAGTTCTTGTACTTCATAATAAATGCTCTTTAAATTATTTAATGTGTCTTCATATTTTTTATCTAAATCACTTATTTTTTCTATAGCTCTAATTGCCTCATTAATTTTATCTATTGCACCTTCTCCAAGTGATAAATCTGCTTGATTTAAGCTTTTGCCTATTTTTTCTGAATTCATGAAGAATTTTCGTTTTTCTTCTAGTTCTTCTTCTTCACCTAGCTTTAATTCGGCATTTTCTATTTCATCAAATTCATATTGAAGTAGGCTTAGTTGTCTTTGCTTTTCTTTGTCATTACCTAAATTTGCTTTTAGCTCTTTTTTTATATCTTGTCTTTTGTTATATAAATCTTTATATTCATTTTTTATTTGAAGTAAGTCATTTCCAATAAAGTTATCCAAATACTTGATATGATACTTTGGATTAAGTATTTTTTGATTATCATTTTGTCCATGTATGTCCATTATGTTACTCATGAACTCTTTAAGTTCTGTTAAAGTAACTAATCTACCATTTATTTTGCAAGAATTTTTGCCATTTAAATGGATTTCTCTACTGACTATTATATTATTTTCTATTGCTAAATCATTGTTTGGAAGATATAAATTAAGCTCAACAAAAGAATAGGTTTCACCCCTTCTTATCATTTCTTTTGAAAATCTGCCTCCACATATTATACTAATAGAGTCTATTATTAAAGTTTTACCTGCACCTGTTTCTCCTGTAAGCACATTAAAGCCTTCTCCTAGCTCTATACTTAAATCATCTATTATTCCTATATTTTTAATATGTAGAGTTGTTATCATAAAATTTACCTCCTGAACTTTTGTTCGTATACATTATACACACAATTGTTTGCTATGTCAATAGGTTTTTAAAATTTTTTGTCAAATGGGACGGTTCTAAATGACACAAATCAGTGTCATTTAGAACCGTCCCATTTGACAAATTTTTTCGTTATAGAACCGTCCCCAACTGAAAAAAAATAAGTATGCGATTTGCATACCTATTTTTAAAATTTTCGTTTTAGGACCGTCCTCAACTGAAAAAATTTAAAATTAAACTAATTTTAAGATAACTGTTTCTGCAGCATCTCCTCTACGTTGACCTAATTTAATTATTTGTGTATATCCACCATTTCTTCCTGTGTATCTTGGTGCGATTACATTAAATAATTTATCTGTTAAGTCTATTGGAGTACCTTCATTATCTTTTACTTTATTTAATTTTGTCATCATTTTTCTTCTAGCATTTAATCTTGATGGCTTGTCTTTTTGTCTTTTTTCCATCTTTTCTTCTTTAACAACTTTTAGAAATTCTTTTCCATTTTTGCTTTTTACTAATTCAGTTTCTTTGTTTCCTTTGCTGTCACGTTTTGCTTTAACAACTTTTACTTCAACTTCTTCAAAGTTGTCTTTTTCTTTAACAGCAAGGGCTATTAAGCTATCTACTATTGCTTTTACTTCTTTAGCTCTAGCTTCAGTTGTTTGTATTTGCTCATGCCAAATTAGGTCTGTTGACAAGTTTTTTAGCATTGCTAGTCTTATGTCAGTAGTCTTTCCTAATTTTCTATTTGCCATTTTAACTTTCCTCCTATTCTTGCTTATTCTTCTTCCTTGGCTAAGTCTAAGCCTAATTCATGTAATTTAGCAATTACTTCTTCTAATGATTTTTTACCTAAGTTTTTAACTTTCATCATATCTGCTTCTGTTTTATTTGCTAAATCTTCAACTGTTGATATTCCTGATCTCTTTAAGCAGTTGAATGATCTTACAGATAGTTCAAGCTCTTCAATAGGCATTTCTAAGATTTTTTCTTTCTTGTTTTCTTCTTTTTCAATCATTATTTGAGTGTTTTTTGCTGTTTCTGATAAATCTACAAATAGTTTTAAGTGTTCTGTTAGAACTTTTGCAGCTAAGCTTAATGCTTCATATGGCTCTAAGCTTCCATCTGTCCATAATTCTATTGTTAATTTATCATAATCAACCATTTGACCAACTCTAGTATTTTCTACTGAGTAGTTTACTTTTTTTACTGGTGAGTAGATAGAATCTATTGCTATTACTCCAATTGGTTGATTTGGTGTTTTATTTTTTTCTGCAGTATTGTATCCTCTTCCCATATCTGCAACCATTTCCATATTTAGTTTTCCACCTTTAGAAACTGTTGCTATATGTAAGTCTGGATTTAATACTTCTACTGTACCATCTGTAATAATGTCTCCGGCTTTTACTTCGCCTTCGCCTTCGAAGTTAATTCTAAGTGTTTTTTCTTCGTTTTTGTCCATTTTTATTCTAACCATTTTTAGGTTAAGTATTATTTCTGGAACATCTTCTACTACATTTGGTATTGTAGTGAATTCGTGTTGAGCACCATCTATTTTTACGCTCTTTATTGCACATCCTGGTAATGATGAAAGTAGTATTCTTCTTAATGAATTTCCGATAGTGATACCATAACCACGCTCTAGTGGCTCACATACAAATTTTGCATATTTTTTTTCATCATCTATCTCCAAACATTTAATATTTGGCTTTTCGAATTCTATCATTTTTACCTCCTAATAATTATGAGATTATCTCATTTTATAATTCTAGTAATTTTAACTAGTAATTATATTTATTTATCATTTTGATAAATCTTAGTAATAATGAAAACATTATACTAATTAGTAACTTATTATTTAGAGTAAAGCTCTACTATTAAATGCTCTTCAACTGGTAGATCAACATCTTCTCTACTAGCTAATCTGACTACTTTACCGCTTAATTTTTCGCTATCTTTTTCTAACCAAGTTGGAACTGGTCTTGAAGCATTTGATTCTAAAGCTTGTTTGATTGTTCCATTGTCTTTTTTAATTTCTCTTACTGATATTACATCTCCAGCTTTTACAATGTATGATGGAATGTTTACTTTCTTTCCATTTACATCAAAAGCTCCATGTGTTACAAGCATTCTTGC
>CALXZV010000054.1 GCA_944393335.1 uncultured Clostridia bacterium
ATATAAAAATATACTAAAAATCTGCTTACTATCAATGTTTTTCGTGAAAATGTAAAAAAATCCCGAAACTTAAATTTCATTAATAATATAATCATACAAAAACAAATTTTACACTATCCTAAAATCTTAGCTTCTACATTCTTAATCTTGTACTTGCCATTTTCTTCAACAAATTCAAATAATGACTTATCAAGTTTATCTTTATTTTGTTCCATATCTGTTGTGTAGTAAATCTTTATTTTATCTAATGATAAATTATTCATAACAATTTCTTTAAATACTTCTGCCATGTGTTTGTCATCTTCGCACACAAGTATTAATTGTGGTAAGTTTGAAAAGCCTGAATCACCCGGTACAAAGTTATTGTAAAAGTCTTTGTATTGGTTCATCCTTGTTTTTAAATCTTCTTTCCAAGACTCATTTCTTCTTACTACATCAAATATAAAATCAACTTTTCTATTAGAATATTTAAACTTTATTGTTAATGTTGGCTTAAATATTTTTCCTGTTATTTTATCTGTCATTGGTGGTTTTAATGTATATGAATCTACATGAGATGACTTTCTAAGGAATGCAACTATTACTTGGTTACCAGCTAACTTTTTCTTTATCATTTCAACTGGCTTTGCATTGTCACTTGGTTGCCATTTGCATTCAACATCACGAGAAGTAAGCAAATACTTACCCATTTTTTCCATACAATAAATTCTAAATACTCCATCACCTTCAACAGAAGTAAAATAGTATCTAGTTAAAATTTTGCATTTTACTAATTGCTCTAACTTAGTATTTAACTTATCTTGAGATGCTATATCTGCATTTTGCAATTTTAATAAATAATATAACTGTCTTGATGTAACAAACTCAAATTTGTTTACAAGCTCAAGTATTTTAAAATGAATTTCTGTTAAATGCCCCATATTCATTTTTTGAATTATTTGGTTCATTGAAACATATCCATCTTTTCCATCAAAAACTTTGATTTCTTGTGTCCTCATTGCAAATGGGGATACCTTTGTTTTAATTTCACTATCTTCTACCATTACATTTTCCTCCAAAAATTATTTTGTAAGATTTGAAGTAGCTATTCTGCCACTTCATCAACAACCTTATTATAGCACAAAACTTCACATAATGCAAATTTTTCAGTTGGGGACGGTCCTAAATCGAAAATTTTTTATTTAAAGCCAAAGCAATATGTCTATTTTTCATTCTCAAGCTGGAGCAAGCAGCGACCCGCGCCGAGAATGTGAAAATAGATATATTGTTTGGCTTAAGCAACTTTTTTTCATTTTAGGACCGTCCCCAACTGAAAAAAATTATATTATTTTTAATTTTACCTTATGTTTTTCAGGAATAATTTTCTTTACTAGCACTGTAACTTTGTCTCCAAAATGATAATTTGGCTTGTATTCACTCATTCCCACAAGGTTTGGCTTTAGCTCTATAAATATGCCCTTGTTACCTTTGGCTGTTTCTCTAATAATTCCTTTAAGTTTCTGTCCTTCCTTTATGTCTTTTACATTGTCTTGCCAAGTGCCAAGAAGTTCTTTGTAACTTAAGCTAAACTTTTTTGCTTCATTATCTATTGATTTAACTATGACCAGTATTTTTTGGCCTAAATGTAATCTTTCCTCTGGTGATTTCATTCTTGCAACAGATATATCTTCAATGTGTAATAGTCCTACTGCACCACTTTCTATTTTCACAAATGCGCCATAGGGCTTTATGTTTATTACTGTTCCATAAACTTTTTGACCAACTTCCAATTCATTAAAGGACATTTCTTTTGTTTTTTCATCTTCTGATTTTAAATCAAATTTTTTATAAATCATTTCTTTTGTTCCTCTTTAATTTTATTCATTATTCTTTAGTATTTCATCTACTTCTTTTTGAGTAAGATATCTCCACTTTCCTAGTCTTAAATCTTTTACGCTTAAGTTTGCTATTTTACTTCTATGTAAAGCTAAAACCTTTTTTCCAATTGCCTCACACATTTTTCTAATTTCTCTATTTTTGCCTTCATGAATAGTTATTTGTATTCTTGATAAATTTTTTTCTTCGTCAATTTTAAGTATTTTGGCTTTAGCTTTTTTAGTAGTGTAATCTTTACCGTCTACTTCTATTTGTACACCATTTTCTAGTTTTTCTATGTCTTCATCTGTAACAGTTCCTACTACAGTTACATTGTATGTTTTTTCTATTTCATTTCTTGGATGTGTTACTTTATTTATAAAATCTCCATCATTACTTAAAAGTAGAGCTCCTGATGTATACATGTCCAATCTTCCTACTGGTACAATTCTTTCTTTTACATCTTTAACTAAGTCTAGCACAGAATCTCTATTAAATTGGTCTTTTACTGTTGTAACATATCCTATTGGTTTATTTAAAAGTACATATACTTTTTTTGTAACTTTTTTAACTATTTTGCCATTGTATTCTACAACATCTTTTTCTGGATTTATTTTTGTTCCAAGTTCTGTTACAACTTTTCCATTTACTTTTACTAAACCTTGCTCTATTAATTCTTCACATTTTCTTCTTGATGCTATTCCATTTTCTGCAAGATACTTATGCAAACGCTCTTCCATTACTTTCACCCTCTCTCTTCTTAAGTCTAGTTGAAAAATAATTGCGTTTTGGCGTCGTTTAACTGCGCTACGAAAAGCCTCGATGTGCACCCAAGCACACCTCCGGTTTTCTTGCTTGTTAGCCTTGCCAAAATCACAATTCTTTTTCAACCCTCACCTCCCAATTTCTTTAAAACCTTTTCAAAATATTCAGGCAAAGGTGCTTCAAAATGCATTGGCTTACCCGTAATAGGATGAACAAAATCTAAAGAAGTGCTATGTAGCATTTGTCCATGCACATCAAATTCATTCTTTCCATTTGAGTATACCTCATCACCAACTACAGGATAGCCTATTTCTGCCATATGTACTCTTATTTGATGTGTTCTTCCTGTATCTATTTTAACACTAATTAAAGTATATTTGTCATATCTTTTTATAACTTTTATGTGAGTAATTGCTTCTTTTCCATCTTTTCTCACAGCCATTTTCTTTCTGTCTGTTTTACTTCTACCTATTGGCATATTTATAGTTGCAGTATCTTCAGGGATAACACCTCTTACTAATGCTGTGTAAATTTTTTTAACTTTTCTTTCTTGAATTTGCTTGCTTAAATTTATATGAGCCTTATCATTTTTTGCTATAATAATTAAGCCTGATGTGTCTTTATCTAGCCTATGTACTATACCCGGTCTTATTTCTCCGCCAATGCCAGATAAACTTCCTTTGCAGTGATTTAAAACTGCATTTACTAAAGTTCCATCAGGATTGCCATTGCCTGGGTGTACCACCATCCCCTTAGGTTTATTTATTACAATAATATCATCATCTTCGTAAATTATATCTAGTGGAATATCTTGAGCTTTTAAGCCCACTTCTTTAGGTTCTTCTATTATTATTTCTACAATATCATTTAATTTGGTTTTGTATGAAGTTTTAGAAACTTTGCCATTTACTAAAACTTGTCCATTTTCAATCATTTTTTGCGCCATACTTCTAGACAAGTCTAAATCAAGGCTTGCTATATACATATCAAGCCTTTGATTTATATTTTGTTCAGTTATTTGAAATGTTTTGCTATTAGCCATTTTCCCTCTCTTTTTTCTTTAAATAATTTTATTTAAGTCTCTCTTTCATAAATTATAAAATCATCATCCTTGTAAATTTGTGTGTATTTATCATCTCTTGAAAGAAGCATATTTAATTTTGTGTTTGTTTTTGTCATTACATGGGTAATATTATATTCATCAAATTTCGTGTCATAATATGTTGCAATACTTGATATGTTCATAAAATCTGTAAATATGTCTTGTCCATGATATTTTCCATCTTCGCCTTTTTCTCCATTAAACTCTGGTGTATATAAATCACATCTTGAGTCAATAAATACTGGTATATCTTCAAATAATAAGTAGCTTCCATAGTTATATTCATTAAACATTCTAATATTTTTGTAATCCAAATTTTCTTTTATCCATTTTGCTGCTTCTACTGGATATGAGCCAATATCCACATATGGTTGATTTATATTTGGTACAAATACAAAATAGCTTATAGAAAATATGAACAAAATAGTAAGTACTTCGCCAATTGTTGATGTCATAAAATCCATGACATTTTGAGTTCCTTTTTTATCATGTTTTTCTAACAATTCTGTTATTATTCTTGCAAATACTATTCCACCAAATAATACAAGCATTGATACTTGCCTTCTACTCATTAATGCAAGTAAAGTTAATCCTGCTAAAAAGAATAAATCTCTTAAGCGTATTTTTGAATCTGTAAATATAAGTATAGCAATTACAAGTGTTAAACAGAATAAAGTAGATTTACTATCTATTAATGTTAAAGGTAAATGCTCACTAATACTTGAAGTAGTATTGCCCTCCATTATTCTTAATGTATAAGTATATGGCATATCTCCTATAGGTGTTAAAAGACCTGTAAATAGGCATATAAACATAATTAATATTAGCCATTTAACTCTGTCCACTTTTTCAATTTTAAGCTTGAAAGGTCTTTTTCTTTTCTCTGCTCTTTTTGCCAAAGTCGTTTCAAATTTTGCATTATTTTCTTCCTGAAGTTTTGTAAGTTCTGCAACTTTTGTTTGATATTTTGCCACATCATCTTTAGGTGCTTTTTTTAATATTTTGTTTGTTCTTTTTATTCGAAGCCCTATTATCCATTTATACACATTGTGCACAATATGTGCATCAATAATTATTCTTACAATATATTCGCCTATATATGGTAGGAAAAGTACAAAGTAAAATGGCCATACTGCTGAATGCAAGTTTGCAATAAGTATTGGTATAATTATTAATCCTACCGCATACCTCTTTTTGCCACTTTCCAGAAACTTTTCTATAAAAAGTACTGTTAAAACAAATAGGACAAATGTTACTAATTGTGCTCTTGCTGCAATGTATGGTCCCATTAAATACATTTGCCCAAGTGCTATAAAAAATGATATAAGTGAATTTTTTGTTACCTTTTTTAATGTAAAATATAAAAGTATGCCAAGTGCAACCGATAGTACCGCAGTTGATACATAAAGAGCTGCCCAACCTCCACAATAATCAAACAAAAGTGACATTATAACATCATATAGCCAATGAGGATATGTGTAAGGTAAATCAATAAATGAATAATGATCTTGACCATCTATCCCCCATTCTCTTATTCCCTGTCCAACCTTTATTGTGTAAAAAGTGTCGTTTTGAAGAACTTTTGGAGTTAGTGCAATGCAAAATAATGCAATACTAAATATTGCTAAAATGTTGAATGCTATATTTAACATCTTTTTATCTTTATCAGTCATTTGGTGTTTTTCTGCTTTTTTATTTGAACTTTTTTCCTTAATTGTGTCTTTTTGATTTTTTTCTTTCATTTTATAATTTCATTTTATACAATACTTATTCAGTATGTATTCATTTCTCCTTAAACTCTATTTAGGTTTGTTCGGCTGACCTATAGCCGTTATATAGCTTATTTTGGGTTGGAGGGTTATTCCCTCCAACTTTTATTTTACAACAATATTATAAATTTTATTTGGTACATAAATTTCTTTTACAATTTGTTTTCCTTCTAACAAACTTTGAACTCTTTCATTTGCTTTTACTAGTTTTTCTACCTCATCTTTTGGTAAATCTTTAGCCATTTTTATAGTTGTTCTAAGTTTACCGTTAAATTGAATTGGAAGCTCAACAGTATCATCTTGAATTTTAGCTTCATCATATGTTGGCCAAGCTTCATAGCTAATAGTTTCATTATGGCCAAGTCTGTTCCATAGCTCTTCTGTAATGTGTGGAGCTACTGGATTTAATAGTTTTAAGAAACCTTCTGCATATTCTTTAGGGAAAATGCTTTCTTTCATACAATTATTTACAAATATCATCATTTGAGCTATAGCTGTATTAAAGTCCATATTTTCATAATCTTTAGATACTTTCATAACAGTATAATTGTATGTTTTGTCAAGTTTTGGATTAGCTTTATCCACAAGTTTGCCACTTTCTGTGTATAATCTCCAAACTCTATCTAGGAACTTTTTAGATCCATCAATACCGTTTGGATCCCATGGTTTGGCGCTATCAATTGGTCCCATAAACATTTCATAAACTCTTAGGGCATCTGCACCATATTCTCTAACCATATCATCTGGGTTTATAACATTGCCCTTAGACTTACTCATTTTTTCACCATTTGTGCCAAGTATCATACCTTGATGACGAAGTTTTGCAAATGGTTCTTTTACTGGTGAAAGTCCTTTGTTGTATAAGAAATTATTCCAAAATCTTGAATATAGCAAATGACCTACAGCGTGTTCAGGTCCACCCATATAAAGGTCAACTGGCATCCAATGTTTTAATAGTTCTTGGTTTGCAAATTCTTTATCATTGTGTGGGTCAATATATCTCAAGAAATACCAACTTGAACCTGCTGAACCAGGCATTGTGCTTGTTTCTCTTCTTGCTTTTTTGCCTTCAAATGTAGTATTTACCCAATCTGTAGCTTTGTCAAGTGGTGAAGCTCCATCTTTTGATGGCTTGTAATCTTCAAGTTCTGGTAAAACAAGTGGTAAATCTTCATCTGCTAGCACATGAATTTGATTATCTTCTGTAAATACTATTGGAATTGGCTCACCCCAATAACGTTGTCTAGCAAATATCCATTCACGTATTTTGTAATTTACCTTTTTATGGCCTATTTTCTTTTCTTCTAGCCAATTTGTAATTTTTTCTATTGCATCTTCTTTATTTAGTCCATTTAAGAAGTCTGAATTTATATGTTTTCCATCACCTACAAATGCTTCTTTAGAAATATCTCCACCTTCTAGTACTGGAATAATTTTTAGTCCAAACTTAGTTGCAAAATCGTAGTCTCTTTGGTCATGGGCAGGAACTGCCATAATGGCACCTGTTCCATATGTCATAAGAACATAGTCAGATATCCAAATAGGTATTTTTGTATTGTTTACAGGGTTAATTGCATATGCTCCTGTAAATGCACCTGTTTTTTCTTTGTTAAGTTCAGTTCTTTCTAGGTCTGACTTAGAAGCAGCTTTTTTGATGTAATCTTCTACTTCTTGTTTGTGTTCAGAAGTTGTTATTTTTTTAACTAATGGATGTTCAGGTGAAAGAACACAATATGTTGCACCAAATAATGTGTCTGGTCTTGTTGTAAATATGGTAAATGTTAGTGGATGATTATTTTTATCAGCATTTTCCGCGCTTGCAACGCTAGTCTGTATAACTGCATTTTCTATGTCTTGGTTTGAATTTTCATCACCGTTATTTTTGCTTTCTGGCATTGCAACAGCAAAAGTAACCTCTGCACCTACAGACTTACCAATCCAGTTTCTTTGCATATCTTTTGTAGACTCTGGCCAATCTACTTCATCTAAACCTTTAAGTAAAATTTCAGCATATTTAGGAATATCCATAACCCATTGTTTCATATTTTTTCTAACAACAGGGAATCCACCTCTTTCGCTCTTGCCATCTATAACTTCATCATTAGAAAGAACTGTACCTAATTCTTCACACCAGTTAACAGGCATATCTACTAACTTAACTAATCCATCATTATAAAGTTGTTTAAAAATCCACTGTGTCCATTTATAAAAACTTGGGTCACAAGTAGAAATTTCTTTGCTCCAGTCAAAAGAAAATCCAAGCATTTTAAGTTGCCTTTTAAAAGTTGCAATATTCTTTTTGGTAAAGCCTTCTGGATGATTACCTGTTTTAATAGCATATTGTTCAGCTGGAAGACCAAATGCATCCCATCCCATTGGGTGAAGTACATTGTATCCTTGCATTCTTCTCATTCTGCTAATAATATCTGTTGCTGTGTAGCCCTCTGGATGTCCAACATGAAGACCTTGTCCTGATGGATAAGGAAACATATCTAGTGCATAGTACTTTGGCTTTGAAAAGTCCCATACATCAGTTTTAAATGTTTCATGCTCGTCCCAATATTTTTGCCATTTAGGTTCTATCTCTCTAAAGTTATACATATGAATCAGTCCTTTCCTTGATTTGAATTTGCACTAAGCAATTTTAACTTTTGCTATGCAAATTTAAATATTTTCTTTTATTGCTTATTTCCGTAATGTTTTATGGAAATATTATACTACATAAATATAAAAAAATCTATACTTTTTTGAGGTAAAGTATAGATTTTTCGATAATTAAATTTTTTCAGTTGGGGACGGTCCTAAATCGAAAATTTTCTGTAAGAGACACTACCAAATATGAAGTTTTTTTAATTTTCATTTCTGGTAAATCCTAGGAGAAAATCTATCAACAAGACTGACATCCGGACACTTTTTTAAAAAAGAGTTCCTAGACATATTACTTGTCTAAGAACTCTTTTCTTTTATTTTTG